>JBEIHE010000011.1:0-40198 GCA_040381515.1 Polaromonas sp. | reverse complement strand
TCATTCTTACCCTCAGTAAAACCCTCAGCAGGCATCTGATTCATAAACAAAGCATTTAGGCCATCTGACTAGTATAGGGATCACCCCATAGAGTGAGTAAAACGAAGGGGGTCTGGGGGAAGAGGGGCTTGGTCGACCTGCTTTGAGCCCGCAGATAGGGCTGAGGCGGCTATATCGGCCCGTCGAGTTGATGGCTTGAGCGGCGGGTAGCCATACCGAGGCGGGGGAACAAAAGGGGGAACGAATTCGCAAGCGAGGAAAAGTTATTCTTTAATTTCAAGTGCTTATATCAACTATTTGACTCCGATAGCCGCACCAATCGATAGTTCAAAAGCCTCCAGGAACATACACCTGGAGGCTTTTTTCATTGGGGAATTGAGCTTTTGTCGTCCGAAGCAGCACTGGTTCGTACATTGACAACCAACCGTATGACCTGACCAGCGAGGTTCGTTGGGGCCTTCTGGGGGCTGCAGATGACCGCGCTCTGAGTTGTTCCCGACATTGACGGAGCAGGGCCTGCGCGGCGGGGTCGATTTCGACATGTGGTTCGGATTGGTGGCACCGGCCAAGACCCCGCCGGCAGTGATCACCCTTCTCAATCAGAAAGTGGCGCAGATCGTGGCAGAGCCGGAGTTCCGGCGGCGTCTGAGCGATCTGGGTGGTGTGTCGCTAACCAGCGGCAACACGGTCGAAGCCTTCAATGAGGTGATCCAGCGCGAGCTCGCAGTACTGCCCAAGAAGGCGCTTGAATTGGGGCTCAAGCTCGACTGAGGCGATCGGCTGGTCTGCCACCGAAATGCCCTTGCGCCTGCCGCTGGTTGCGGCTTAGGACATCACCTTGATGCGGATGGTCTGCGTGGGCCAGCCAGCCGAGCGCAGCGCGGCGCTGAGGGCGGGAAGGAGTTGCCGCAGCTTGGCCGCTGCGGCGTTGCTTGAAACCAGCAGGCACCATTGCTGATCTTCCACTGAGCCGGCTTTAACCTCGATACCCGGGGGAATGAGCGGGCGCACTGTGCGCAGCATGGCGCTCGATTGCTCAATGCGCTCGACCAGGCCAACCAGAGCCGGCGCATGGCGCACTGCTTGATCAAGTGGCACGGCGGTCTGAAGGGGGGGCTTGGTCATGGCACTGCTTCGTACCCAGCATTATCGACCCAGGCTCTGGCCAGTCCCGGGGGCCGCGTAAAATGCGCGGTTTGCCTGGCAGCTCCAGCCCATGGTGAGGGGCAGCCGACGGGCCAACTTTTCTGAGGGTATCGGGCTCTCGCTCGTTCGCTTGGCGAACGTTCACAAGCCCCTGGCGTATGGCAATCCAATTCCTGACCAAGATCTTCGGCAGTCGCAATGACCGCCTGCTGAAAACCTATCGCAAGAGCGTCGAGCGCATCAATGCGTTGGAGCCTGGCATGGCTGCGCTCAGTGATGAGCAGCTGCGGGCCAAGACCGATGAGTTTCGGGCCCGCGTGGGTCAGGGCGAGAGTCTCGATGCGCTTTTGCCCGAAGCCTTTGCTGTGGTGCGCGAGGCCAGCAAGCGCGTCATGAAGATGCGCCACTTTGATGTCCAGCTGGTGGGCGGCATGGCGCTGCACCAAGGCAAGATCGCCGAAATGCGAACCGGCGAGGGCAAGACGCTGACCGCCACATTGCCGGTCTATCTCAATGCGCTGGCCGGTCAGGGCGTACATGTGGTTACCGTCAACGACTATCTTGCCGGACGCGATGCCGCCTGGATGGGCAAGATCTACAACTTCCTGGGCCTGAGTGTGGGGGTCAATTCCCCGCAGATGAGTCGGCAGGAAAAGCAGGCTGCCTATGGTTCTGACATCACCTACGGAACCAACAATGAGTACGGCTTTGACTACCTGCGCGACAACATGGTCTACGAGCCTAGCGAGCGGGTTCAGCGGAGTTTGCGCTACGCCATCGTCGACGAGGTCGATTCCATTCTGATCGACGAGGCGCGTACGCCGCTGATCATTTCTGGGCAGGCCGAGGACCATACCGACCTGTACCGGGCCTTGCATCAGGTCGTGCCGCTGTTGACTCGTCAGGAGGGCGAGGCTGATCCTCGAACCGGCGAAGGCGTGATCAAGGCGGGCGATTTCACGGTCGATGAAAAATCCCACCAGGTTTTCCTGACGGAGCAAGGTCATGAGAATGCCGAGCGCATTCTGGCGGGCATTGGGCTGATTCCTGAAGGAGCCACCCTGTATGACCCGGCCAATATCCAGCTGCTCCACCATCTGTACGCGGCCTTGCGGGCTCAGCATCTCTACCACCGGGACCAGCACTATGTGGTGCAGGCCGGAGAAGTCATCATCGTCGACGAATTTACCGGACGTCTGATGTCCGGTCGCCGCTGGAGCGATGGGCTGCATCAGGCCGTGGAGGCCAAGGAGGGTGTGGAAATCCAGGCTGAGAACCAGACCCTGGCCTCCATCACCTTCCAGAACTACTTTCGGCTGTACGGCAAACTTTCCGGCATGACCGGTACTGCCGATACCGAGGCCTATGAATTTCAGGAAATTTACGGCCTCGAGACGGTTGTGATTCCGCCCAACCGTCCCTCACGGCGTCAAGACCAGCTGGATCGGGTCTACAAGACCACCGCCGAAAAGTACGCCGCGGCCATTGCCGACATACGCGATTGCTATGAGCGCGGGCAGCCGGTTCTCGTAGGCACCACCTCGATTGAGAACTCGGAGATCATCGACAAGCTGCTCGAGCGTGAAAAGTTGCCGCACCAGGTGCTCAATGCCAAACAGCATGCCCGTGAGGCCGAGATCGTGGCCCAAGCCGGGCGTGCCGGCATGATCACCATTGCCACCAACATGGCCGGTCGCGGGACCGATATCGTGCTGGGTGGCAACGTCGAAAAAATGGTCGAGGCGCTGGAGGCCAACGAGGGCCTTGATGAGGCCGCGCGGCAGGTGGAGATTGCCAAGTTGCGCGATGGCTGGCAGGCCGACCATGAGAAGGTCAAGGCTGCCGGTGGCCTGCGCATCATTGCCACCGAGCGGCATGAGTCGCGTCGCATCGACAACCAGCTGCGCGGTCGGTCGGGTCGTCAGGGCGACCCCGGCTCCTCGCGCTTCTATTTGAGCCTGGATGATCCTCTGATGCGCATCTTCGCGGGTGAGCGCGTCAAGGCCATCATGGAGCGACTGAAGATGCCTGAGGGCGAGGCCATCGAGGCGGGCATGGTCACGCGCAGCATCGAGTCGGCGCAGCGCAAGGTGGAGGCACGCAACTTCGACATGCGCAAGCAGCTGCTCGAGTATGACGATGTCGCCAATGATCAGCGCAAGGTGATTTATCAGCAGCGCAACGACATCATGGACGCCCAGAGCCTCCAGGGACAAATCGCTGCTTTGCGTGAAGGCTGCTTTACCGACTTGGTGCGGCAGCATGTGCCGCCCGAGAGCGTTGAGGAGCAGTGGGATCTCGAAGGTTTGGAGCGCGTTCTGGCCGAGCAGTGGCAGATCGACCTGCCGCTGCGCCAGCAACTGGCCGACGAAGTGGCGGTAACGGATGAGGACATCGTCGATCGGGTGGTCCAGGCGGCGCATGCGGCCTTTGCAGCCAAGGTCGAGCAGATCGGCCAGGACAATTTCACCCAATTCGAGCGCATGGTGTTATTGCAGAGTATTGATTCGCACTGGCGCGAGCATCTCAGTGCTTTGGACTACCTGCGGCAAGGCATTCATTTGCGAGGCTATGCGCAAAAGCAGCCCAAGCAGGAATACAAGCGTGAGGCTTTTGAACTGTTTGCCCAACTGCTCGATAGTGTCAAGATTGAGGTCACTCGCACCTTGATGACGGTACAGGTTCAGTCCAGTGAGCAGCTCAATGAGGCGGCGGCCCAGATGGAGCAGCGCGAACCGAGCAAGGTCACCTATTCGGCCCCGGATGAAACCGGTCAGGCGCAGGTGACCGAAGAGGATGCGGCCAAGCTGCAGTCTTTCCTGGAGAACCAATCGGTGCCGCGCGTAGGACGCAACGACCCCTGTCCCTGCGGCTCCGGCAAGAAATACAAGCACTGCCACGGTCGGCTTGCCTGACCGGCGAGCCTCCCTTCCTTCCGTTCGGAGCGCGCTCATGCCCGTCAATCTGCAGGTCACGCCTGCTCACCAACTGTTTTCCGTGCCGGGTGTGCGCTGGGGTATCACCGAGGCTGGCGTTCGCAAGGCGGGTCGTAAGGATTTGTCGGTCATGCTGCTTGACCCCGGATCGGGGGTCGGCGCAGTGTTTACCCAAAATCGATTTTGCGCTGCGCCGGTTCAGTTGTGTCAGCAGCATCTGGCGCGGGGTGGGCAGGGTGTGCGTGCCTTGATGATCAACACCGGCAACGCCAACGCGGGGACTGGGCAGGAGGGGCTCGATCGTGCGCGTGCCTGCTGCGCCGCGCTGGCCGAGCAACTGTCTGTGACCGCCGAGCAGGTGCTGCCTTTTTCGACGGGCGTCATCATGGAGATGCTGCCCAGCGAGCGCATCATCGCGGGCCTGCCTCAGGCCCTTGCAGCGGCCCACGCCGATCGATGGGCCCTGGCGGCCGAGGCCATCATGACCACCGACACAGTGCCTAAGGCCTGTTCCCGCCGGCTCGTGGTGGGTGGCAAGCCGGTCACCATTACCGGCATCAGCAAGGGCGCCGGCATGATTCGCCCCAATATGGCCACCATGCTGGGGTTTATGGCCACCGACGCCTGCATCGATGCGTCCCTGATGAACGCGCTGGCGCATGATCTGGCCGAGGGCTCCTTCAACCGCATCACCGTCGACGGGGACACCTCGACCAATGACTCCTTCGTGGTCCTGGCCACGAACCAGGCCGGCCATCCGCCCATCACATCGTGGCAATCGCCCGACGCACAGGCGCTGCGCGCAGCTCTGTTCGAGGTGGCGCGCTGGCTGGCTCAGGCCATCGTGCGCGATGGCGAGGGCGCGACCAAGTTCATTACCGTACGCGTCGAACAGGGACGCGATGCCCAGGAGTGTCTGCGCGTGGCCTATGCCATTGGCCATTCGCCCCTGGTCAAGACCGCTTTCTTTGCCAGTGACCCCAACCTGGGCCGTATCCTGGCGGCTGTCGGTTATGCCGGCATTGATGATCTGGATCAGTCGCTTATCGATCTGTATCTCGATGAAGTGCTGGTGGCTCGCGCTGGCGGCCGACATGCCCAGTACCAGGAGGCCGATGGTGCGCGCGTCATGAAACAAAGCGAGATCACCGTGCGCGTGCTGCTGGGCCGTGGCTCTGCCAGCGAAACCATCTGGACCTGCGATTTTTCCTATGACTATGTCAAGATTAATGCCGATTACCGCAGCTAAGGCCACGGCCGGCGGCTCGATTGGCGAGGTGGTTTGGCCATGACTCTTCTGGACAAAGCGCTGCTTGAACGGGTGGAGGCCCTCATCACCCGAATCGAGGGCCTGTTGCCTGGGCCTTTGTCGGCCCCCGATTGGAAGGCTGCATTGGCCTGGCGTTACCGCCGCCGCGCCTCTGGGCATGGCGTCTTGACCCCAGTGCGGCATGTCTCGAACATTTCGCTGGATGATCTGCGCGAGATCGATGAGCAGAAGGCCAAGATCGAGCGCAACACCGAGCAGTTTGTGCGGGGCTTGCCAGCCAACAATGTGCTGCTGACCGGTGCCCGCGGCACGGGCAAGTCCTCGCTCATCAAGGCCTGCCTCAATACCTATGCCGGCCGTGGACTTCGGCTGATCGAGATCGACAAAGACGACATCGTTGATTTGCCCGATATTGTGGAGCTGGTCAGCGAGCGGCCCGAGAAGTTCATCGTCTTCTGCGATGACCTCAGTTTTGAGGACGGCGAGTCGGGCTACAAAGCGCTCAAGTCCATCCTCGATGGCTCGGTGGCAGCGGCCACGCCCAATGTGTTGATTTACGCCACCAGCAACCGACGCCATCTGCTGCCTGAGTACATGAGCGAGAACCTGACCTACACCCACACAGCCGATGGCGAGGTGCATCCTGGCGAGGTGGTCGAGGAAAAGATTTCTTTGTCTGAGCGTTTCGGACTTTGGGTCAGTTTCTATCCGTTCAGCCAGGACGAATACCTGAGCATCGTGGCGCAGTGGTTGCGCCATTACGGCGTGCCCGAGGCCGACATCGCAGCGGCCCAGCCGCAGGCCTTGTTGTGGTCGCTCGAACATGGCGGCTCGCGCAGCGGGCGGGTGGCCTACCAGTTCGCCCGCGATTACGCTGGGCAGCACGGACGCGCGTGAAGCCTTTGCGGGTTGAGATCGATCAGCCTCGCCAGGCTGACCGGCAAGCGGTGGATGTGGCAGTCGGCGTGCTGATTCGCGCCGACGGTCAGTTTTTGCTTACCTCACGGCCTGTGGGCAAGGTCTATGCCGGCTATTGGGAGTTTCCGGGCGGCAAGATCGAGCCTGGCGAATCGCTTGAACAGGCTTTGCGTCGTGAGCTCGAAGAAGAGATCGGCCTGACGATAGGTGCAACCCAGTTGTGGCGCATCAAGCAGGTTGACTATCCGCATGCATTGGTTCGTCTGCACTTTTGCAAGGTCTTTCATTGGTCCGGCCAAATGCAGATGAGAGAAGGCCAAGACTTCGCCTGGCAGAGCCTGCCGGTGCAGGTGCAGCCCGTGCTTCCCGGCACGGTGCCGGTGCTGCAATGGTTTGCACAGGAGCGAGGTTTCAGTGGGCCGACCCACCCCGCCTAGGCGCCTGCCGGTTCAGCGACATTCTTTCCTGGAGATGAGACTTATCGCGCCGAGGGCGGCGCTCCCACCCTCCAATTTTGAGCCGGCTTCGTAGGAGGCGCGACCCTCGCGATGCTCTGCATTTGTAGGAGCCGCGCCCTCGCGGCGATGGGGCCTCAAAGACCCAAACGACCGCGCAACAGTTCGATCACCTGCTCGGCCGACACTTTGCTGGCTTCCTTGTCGCGGCGGTGCTGGTACTCCAGCTGGCCTTCCTTGAGCCCGCGCTCTGAAATCACCAGCCGGTGGGGCACGCCGATCAGCTCCCAGTCGGCAAACATCGCACCGGGTCTCTCGTCCCGGTCATCGAGCATCACGTCGACGCCCAGAGCTGCCAACTCATCGTGCAACTGCCCGGCCTTTTCGCGGACCTCCGCGCTGCGATGCGCACCGATCGGGCAGATCACCACGGTAAAGGGCGCAATCGCATCGGGCCAGATGATGCCGCGTTCGTCATGGTTCTGTTCGATCGCCGCCGCGGGCAGGCGCGTGATGCCGATGCCGTAGCAACCCATTTCCATCAGCTTGGGCTTGCCGTCCTCGTCCAGGAAGGTGGCGTTCATGGCTTGCGAGTATTTGGTGCCGAGGTAGAACACATGACCGACTTCGATGCCGCGCTCGATGGCCAGCGGGCCCTTGCCATCGGGCGATAGGTCGCCGACCACCACATTGCGCAGATCAGCGATCTGCTCGGGCTCGGGCAGATCGCGACCCCAATTGACGCCGGTGAGGTGGAAGTCCACCTCATTGGCCCCACAGATCCAGTCGGCTATCAGCGCCACTTCGCGGTCAGCGATCACCTTGACCGCCTGCTTCAAGCCGATGGGACCCAAATAGCCGGGCTTGCAGCCGAAGTGCGCTTCGATCTCGGCCACAGTGGCAAATCGGAAGTTCGCCAGGCCAGGGACCTTGCCAACCTTGACCTCGTTCATGTCGTGGTCACCCCGCAGCAGCAGCAGCCAGATTTGGGTCTTGAGCACCTGACCCTGCGCATCCAGTTCGTCAGTAGCCAGCACCAGCGACTTGACGGTGCGCTGCAGCGGGAGGTTCAACAGGTCGGCCACGTCGGCGCAGGTGCTTTTGCCGGGCGTAGGCGTTTTCTTCAGCGCCTCGGTGGCCGCGGGCCTTGAACCCGAGGGCGCCAGCGCCTCCGCCTTTTCCATATTGGCCGCGTAGTCACTGTTCGGGCAATAGACGATGGCGTCCTCGCCGGTGGCGGCAATCACCTGAAATTCCTCGGACAGATCGCCGCCAATGGCCCCGGAGTCGGCGGCCACCGCCCGGTAGCGCAGACCGAAGCGATCGAAAATACGTCGATAGGCCTGCGCCATGGCCTGGTAGCTCGCCTGGGCAGCCTGCCCATTGCGGTCAAAGCTGTAGGCATCCTTCATGATGAATTCGCGCCCCCGCATCAGGCCAAAGCGTGGTCTGCGTTCATCGCGAAACTTCGTTTGGATCTGATAGAGATTTTTCGGCAGCTGCTTGTAGCTGCGAATATCCTGTCTTGCGATGTCAGTGACCACCTCTTCGCTGGTGGGTTGCACCACAAAGTCGCGCTCGTGCCGGTCGCGGATGCGCATCAGCTCAGGGCCCATCTTCTCGAAGCGCCCCGTCTCCTGCCAAAGCTCGGCTGGCTGAATGACCGGCATGGTCAGCTCGATCGCGCCGGCTCGATTCATTTCCTCGCGCACGATGGCCTCGACCTTGCGGATCACCCTCAGCCCCATCGGCATATAGGTGTAGATACCGGCGCTGAGTTTCTTGATCATGCCGGCGCGCATCATCAGCTGATGGCTGATCACTTCGGCATCGGCGGGTGCTTCCTTGAGCGTAGCGATGAGGAATTGGGACGCTTTCATGCGGGAAACCGAGGGGGTGGTAGAGACCGAAAAAGCCGTCTGGACGACTTGGCGCACCGCCAATGGCTGTGCATAATGATCTTAGTTTCAAAATTTTGAGGTTCGATTATGCTCGACCGCGAAGGCTTTCGGCCCAACGTCGGCATCATCCTGCTCAACCAGAAAAGTCAGGTCTTTTGGGGCAAGCGCATTCGCACCCATTCCTGGCAGTTCCCGCAGGGTGGCATCGACCGGGGTGAGAACCCCGAGCAGGCCATGTTTCGTGAATTGCATGAGGAACTGGGGCTCTTTCCTCATCATGTACAGGTGCTGGCCCGAACTCGGGATTGGTTGCGCTACGAGGTGCCTGATCGCTACATCCGTCGCGATGCGCGCGGACATTACAAGGGTCAGAAGCAAATCTGGTTCCTGCTGCAACTCATCGGTCACGACTGGGACCTGAATTTGCGTGCCACCGATCATCCTGAGTTTGACTCCTGGCGCTGGAATGACTATTGGGTGCCGTTGGAGGTGGTGGTCGAGTTCAAGCGCGGGGTGTACGAAATGGCGCTCAATGAGCTTTCCCGCTATGTGCCCCGCGTGACCGCTCGGGGCGATCAGCGCAACCGTTACATGCGTGGAGGCTCGCGAAGGGAGATCCATCCATCGGGCGGCGCTTCGCTCGAAGTGCGCGTGGATCAGCTCCCGCCAGACGCGAGCTTTGACCCAGACCCCCAGCGATCGCAGCGGGAACGACCGGTGATCGAGCCATGAGACGCAGCTTGGTGCTTTGGCTTTTTTCGGCCGCAGGTTTGGCCCAGGCGCAGTTTTTCGGGCAGGCAAATTGGCAGGAGGGCCCGGTTCCGCCTCCGCCGTCTTTCAGTGTGGATCGCCTGCTCACCTTTGAGGGCAATCGCAATTCCTCCCTGGTCTATGGCATCGATCCGCAGACGCTGAGCATCTCTCCTGCCGACCGAGTGGTGCGCTACGTCATGGTGGCCACCAGCCCGAGTGGCGTGCGCAATGTGTTTTACGAGGGTATCCGCTGCCAGACTGCTCAGGTCAAGACCTACGCCCGTCATGCCGATGGTCGATGGATCCTGGCTGCCGATCCCGCTTGGCAGGACATGGTGAGCCGACCCTCGCGTCACGCGCTCGAGCTGGCGCGCCAAGGCGTATGCGACAACGCAGGCACGCCGGCCAGCGTGGACGAAATTGTCAGGGCCCTGCGGACCGGCCCAGGCGCGCTCGGGCGCTGAGGGCTTTCGTTTTTACCGATTGGCTTGCAAAGAGGCAGGCGCAGGGGCGTTTCGGACGGATGGGCGCGGCCTGGGCCGGCCGGCTCGATCAGCGAGAGAGCACCAGATTCGTTCGGTGCACCATTTCTGGCTCGCCGGTGTAACCCAGCAAACGTTCGAATTCGGCGGACGACCTGCGCAGGATCAGTCTTGCCTCCGCGCTGGAATAGTTGGCAAGGCCGCGCGCAATTTCGAGCCCTTGCTCGTCACGTACAGCGATCACGTCGCCCCGAGCAAAGTCGCCCTCGACCGCCGTCATCCCGATGGGGAGTAGGCTCTTGCCTTCCTCGCGCAATTTTTCAGCTGCGCCGCCATCGACGGTGACGGCTCCACGCAATTGCAGATGGTCAACCATCCATTGTTTGCGAGCCTGATTTTTGGCTGTTTCGGCGATCAGCAGGGTGCCCAGTGATTCGCCCCGGCACATGCGCAGCAGCGCGTCGGGTTCGCGTCCCCAGGCGATGACCGTTGAGGCTCCCGATCCGGCTGCACGTTTGGCGGCCAGAATTTTGGTGATCATGCCGCCTTTGCCCAGGCTGGAACCGGCACCACCGGCCATCGCCTCCAGTGCCGGATCGCCCGCGCGCGCTTCTCCGACCAGCCGCGCCTGCGGGTCTTTGCGCGGATCAGCGGTGTACAGGCCTTTCTGGTCGGTCAGAATGACCAGCAGATCGGCCTCGACCAGATTGGCCACCAGAGCTCCCAGCGTATCGTTGTCACCGAACTTGATTTCATCAGTGACTACGGTGTCGTTCTCATTGATGACCGGAATGACGCCCAGTTGCAGCAGGGCCAGCAGGGTGGACCGTGCGTTGAGGTAGCGCTCGCGATCGGCCAGATCGGCATGGGTCAGCAGCACCTGGGCGCTGCCTACGCCCAGTGCCCGCAGCTTGCTCTCGTATACCTGCACCAAGCCCATCTGACCAACGGCTGCAGCCGCTTGCAGCTCATGGATCGCACTGGGCCGTGTGGACCAGCCCAGACGTTTCATACCCTCGGCGATGGCGCCGCTGCTGACCATGATGAGTTCGCGGCCCTGCTGCGAGAGCTGGGCCAACTGCGTGCACCACTGGCCGATCGCCTGGTCATCCAGGCCGCGGCCTTCGTTGGTGACCAGGCTCGAACCGACCTTGACCACTATGCGTCTGGCCTGGTGGAGGACATTGACAGCGCGTGAGGGTTCCATGGCAGCGGGGACAAGAGCTCAGAGGGCTGGCTGACTTCAAGCCAGCGGGTCGGCGGTAAATCGTGGATCAGGCGTTTCGGGTGGATTTTCAGCCTTGCGCAGGTCTTCGATAAAGTGGTACGCCTGCCGCATCAGCGGTTCACAGCCTTCTCGCGTGAGCGCCGATATCTCGAAGACCGGGCCCTTGAATCGGTAACGTTTGAGGAAATCCTTGACCACCTGTTTTCGCTGCTCGGCCGGTACCATGTCGAGCTTGTTGAGCACCAGCCAGCGCGGCTTCTTGTAAAGGTTCTCGTCGTATTTGCGCAGTTCTTCAACGATGGCCTTGGCCTGCGCAACGGGATCCACGCTTTCATCAAAGGGGGCCAGGTCCACCACATGCAGCAGCAGGCGGGTGCGCTGCAGATGACGCAGGAAGAGGTGTCCCAGACCGGCGCCTTCGGAGGCCCCTTCGATCAGGCCGGGCAAGTCGGCGATTACGAAGCTTTGTTCGGGCCCCACCCGGACCACGCCAAGATGCGGGTGCAAAGTGGTGAAGGGATAGTCTGCCACCCGAGGGCGGGCATTGGAGACTGCCGCAATCAAGGTGGACTTGCCTGCATTGGGCATACCCAGCAGGCCAATGTCGGCCAACACTTTCAGTTCGAGTTTGAGGCTCTTGCGCTCGCCCGGCCAGCCGGGCGTCTTGGTGCGCGGCGCACGATTGGTCGAACTTTTGAAGCGCAGATTACCAAAGCCACCGTCGCCCCCCTTGGCAATCATCACCTGTTCGCCGGGCTGGAGCAGTTCGCAAAGCACCTGTCCGGTTTCCCCATCGGTCAAGATGGTGCCCACCGGCATTTTGAGGATGATGTCCTGGCCTTTGGCGCCAAACATGTCAGAGCCCTTGCCGTGTTCGCCGTTCTGCGCTTCGTGGCGACGTGAAAAGCGGTAATCGACCAGGGTATTGAGGTTGGGGTCGGCCAGCGCGTACACATGCCCCCCGCGGCCTCCGTCGCCTCCGTTGGGGCCGCCGAACTCTTTGTACTTCTCGTGTCGAAATGAGACACAGCCGCTACCTCCATCGCCTGCGGCGATGTCGATGAAGGCCTCATCCACGAATTTCATAGGGCTTCCAGGGGCGGCGGGCGTTCGAGTGTACTCAGGGCAAGGCGGGCCAAGGGCCCCAAGTAAAAAGCCCCGCCTGGCGGGGCTTTTCGGACCGCCGCGCTGAGCCAGGTCAGACCGGCGAGACGCTCACGGTTTGCTTGTTCAGTTCGCCCTTGACGGCAAACTTGACCTGGCCATCGACCAGGGCAAAGAGGGTGTGATCCTTGCCGACTCCGACATTGGAGCCCGGGTGGAATTTGGTGCCACGCTGGCGAACGATCACGCTACCTGCGCTGACCGTCTGGCCACCGAATACCTTCACCCCGAGCATCTTGGGCTTGGAATCGCGCCCGTTACGCGTTGAGCCGCCGCCTTTTTTCTGTGCCATGTTGGGACTCCTGGGGGATCAGCCGGCGATCTGGCCGATCTGCAACTCGGTATAGTTTTGACGATGACCTTGGCGCTTCTGGTAGTGCTTGCGACGGCGCAGTTTGAAGATGCGCACTTTCTCATGCCTGCCATGGGCCACCACGGTGGCTTTGACGGTTGCGCCGGACACCAGGGGCGTACCAACCTTGATCTGGCTGCCGTCACCGACAGCCAGCACTTGGTCAATCACGATCTCCTGGCCTACGTCCGCAGCAATCTGTTCTACTTTAATTTTTTCGCCGGCAGCAACCTTGTACTGTTTGCCACCGGTTTTTATGACCGCGTACATAAAAAACCTCTTTGGAAGGAAAGGCTCCGCCGGCCCCACTGCCGGCGAAAAGCTTTCCATTATAGCCCCGGATAGGGAGTCGGGGGCCTGACCTGGCCCAGCCGGCCTTGTCGGGGCCAATAGCCCCAGACGGCTCCCTATAATCATTCTTCTTTTGTAAGGAATTTTCATCTTGGCCCGTGTCGATGCCAGCGCCGCTTCTGCCCTGGGGCTGGTCTCCGCAGACATGCGAGCCATGGACGCGCTGATCGAGAAGCGCCTGGCCTCTGACGTGCCGCTGGTCGGCCAAGTGTCACGCTACATCGTGGCTGCGGGCGGCAAACGCCTGCGACCAGCCCTGCTTTTGCTGATGTGTGGTGCGCTCGATTGCCGGGACGAGCGAAGGCTTGACTTGGCTGCGGTGGTCGAATTCATTCATACCGCCACCCTGCTGCACGACGACGTGGTGGACGACTCAACCCTGCGCCGGGGACGGGCCACGGCCAACCAGACCTTCGGCAACCCGGCCAGTGTCTTGGTGGGCGATTTTCTCTACTCTCGTGCTTTTCAGATGATGGTGACCACGCAGAACATGCGGGTCATGGAAATTCTGTCCGAGGCCACCAATGTGATTGCCGAGGGAGAGGTGCATCAGCTGATGAACACCCATGACGCCTCCCTGAGCGAGGAGACTTATCTCCACGTCATCCGTTCCAAGACGGCCAAGCTGTTTGAGGCCAGCGCCCATCTGGCCGCTGTTTTGGCCGGTGCCGATGCAGCCACCGAGCAGGCTTGCGCGATTTATGGACAAGCCCTGGGCACTGCCTTTCAGGTCATAGACGATGCGCTGGACTACGATGGCGATGCGTCAGAGATGGGCAAGAACCTGGGCGATGACCTGCGTGAGGGCAAGGTCACCCTGCCCCTGATCGTGGCCATGGCACGCGGTTCGTCGCAGCAGCGTCAATTGATCGCCCATGCCATTGAGGAGGGCGGGGCTGAGCAGTTGCCGCAGATCTTGGAGATCATCCGCAGCACTGCGGCTCTGGATATTGCCCGCCGCCGCGCCGAGCAGGAGGCCGAGCGAGCCATCGACGCACTGGCCGGTCTTGCGGACAATATGTACCGGCAGGCGTTGATCGATCTGGCGGCGCAACTGTTGCAGCGGCGTGCCTGAGCTTGCGCAGCACACCTGCCGTTCAGGTGGCTTTTCAGCCGGCTTCGACAGACGCGCTCTCTGTGTTCGATCGGTCGGAGGTTTCATGAAACCCCTGTTGGTGATGGCGAGTCTTTTGGCTGGTTTGCTCCAGCCGTCCTTTGGCGCCCAGCGCTGGGATGCGGTGCTGCTGGCTGACCAGGGCATGTTCTATATGGATCCGACCTCGGTTGAGCAAAAAGACAATCACAAGCAACTGTGGACTATGCTCGATTACCGAAGTCCGCAATCCACGGCCGATGGTCAGTCCTATCGATCGATGCGTGCGCAGGTGCAGATCAACTGCAAGGCTCAGATGGCGCGCATGATTCACATGAGCTATTACAGCGGCGCGATGTTGACGGGAAAACCGGTGCAGCAGCAAGGTCTGCTGCGTGATTGGCATGCCATCGAGGCCGACTCACCGATCGCAAGAATGGCCCGTCGGGTTTGCTGATTCCGTCAAGCGCTGCGCGCCATCGGGGTATTGCCCGCGCTCAGGACGCGGCGGGCCCTTGCATGGGGCCATCCAGGATGGCCAGGGTGATTCGCGATACGCACACCAGCTTGCCTTCGTCGTTGGTGATCCGTACCTCCCACACATGGGAGGTACGTCCCCGATGCAGGGGACGCGCGGTGCCGTGCACCCACCCGTGGCGAACGGCACGCACGTGGTTGGCATTGATTTCCTGTCCCACGCAAAACTGCTTGCGGCGATCGACGCAGCAGCCTGCTCCCCACGAGGCCAGGGTCTCGGCCAGCGTGACCGAGGCGCCGCCGTGCAGCACGCCTGCCGGTTGCACGGTCCGGCGGTCCACCGGCATGCGTCCGCACAGGTAGTCGTCGCCGGCCTCGGTGACTTCGATGCCCAGTTGCTCCATGATGGAACCGGCGGCCATCCGGCGCGCCAGGTCCAGTGGGAATTCGTCAAACCAGATGGCTTTGTTTGTCATGCGGGCTGACCCATGTTCAGATCTGCAGGTTTTCGACTACGGTCACATTGGCCATGCCACCTCCCTCACACATGGTCTGTAGTCCATAGCGTCCCCGACTGCGCCGCAATTGGTGAATTAAAGTGGTCATCAATTTGGTACCACTGGCCCCCAGAGGGTGACCCAGTGCAATGGCCCCGCCGTTGGGGTTGAGTCGGGCCGGATCGGCACCCGTTGCCGCCAGCCAGGCCAGGGGGACGGAGGCGAAGGCTTCGTTCACTTCGAAGCTGTCGATCTGATCGATGCGCAGCCCGGTACGCTCGAGGGCGCGCAGGGTCGCGGGTATCGGGGCCTCCAGCATGATGACCGGATCGTGCCCCAGCACTGACATATGGTGAATTCGAGCCATGGGTGCAAGGCCCAGTCGAGCCAGCCCGCGCTCGTTGGCGACAAGCACGCCTGAGGCACCGTCGCAAATCTGACTCGAGGTCGCTGCGGTGAGCCGTCCGTCCTCCGAAAGCTTTTTGACCCCCTGGATAGCCTCCAGGCTCGCCTGGGCGCGAATGCCCTCATCGGTATCGTGCACCTCTGCGCCCATCTGGCCGTCGGGCAGTCGCATACGGACCGGCACGATCTCCTCTTGAAAATATCCCGCCTCAGTGGCCTTTGCGGCTCTTTGGTGACTTTGCAGCGCATAGAGGTCGAGCTGATCTTTGCTGAGCTGGTATTTGGCCGCCACCATTTCGGCTCCCACGAACTGGCTGAAGTCATCGACCTGCGGATAGCGCTTCTTCATGTCGGGGCTGAAGTAATAGCCCAGGCCGTTCTTCAGAGGCAGTGTGCTGGGTGTGAACATCGGAACCCGCGTCATGCTCTCCACGCCGCCTGCGATCACCACATCCATGGTCCCCGACATCACCGCCTGCGCCGCAAAGTGCAAGGCCTGCTGAGAGGAGCCGCACTGTCGATCCAGGGAGACCGCAGGCACTGACTCGGGCAGCCTTGAGGCCAGCACGGCGTTGCGTCCGATGTTGGCGGCCTGTTCACCGGCCTGTCCCACACAGCCCCAGATCACGTCTTCGATACAAGAGGGGTCCAGATCGGCTGCGGTGTCCGCCCTCGAGCCGATCAGCGCGTTGAGCACCTGCGCCGATAGGTCGGCCGGATGCCAGCCTGCCAAACGCCCGCCTTTGCGTCCCCCTGCGGTTCGTACCGCCCTGACGATGAATGCATCCATGTCCTATCCTCCTGTTGCGTCTGAGGGCTTGCCCGAACCCTCACGGATGAAAGCGGCGGCCGAAACCGAAGGCCGAGTGCCAGTCTGTGGGCAGTCGGTATTCCGGCCCCAAGAGATCAGGCTGGGCCACCTTCTGGCCGATGGTGTCCCAACCGATCTGATCGATCTGCTTGAGCGCCCCTCCTAGATGGCGGGGATAACCCAGGCCCAGCAGCAGGGCTCGGTCTATGTGTGCCGCGCCTTCGGCCACCCCTTCATTGAGGCACAGGGCTGCTTCCAGCCACAGGGGCAGCATCATCCGATCGACCAAGGCCTGATCTGACAGCTGCAGGCTTGAGCCAGGCGTGTGGGCCCGCAGGAGGTCGACGACGGCCGGATTGGGCTGCGGTGGTCCCGAGGAGCCATAGACAAAAAAACCGGCGCCGCTTTTTCGGCCCAGCCAGCCTTTTGCGGCCATCTGATGCAGGATGTTGTCCCGCTGAGCCGGCATCCGCTCGCTGTAACCTTCGGCAATAAGGTCAAGTACCTTGCTTCCAGTGTCGAGTCCGACCACATCTTCGAGTGTGGCCGGCCCCATCGGCCAGCCTATGGCCTGCATCAGTCTATCGATTCGGTAAGGATCGATCCCGGCTTGAACCAGCGAAACGAAGGAGCGAAGGTAGGGAGTGATGATGCGGTTCACCAGGAAGCCCGGGCAATCGGCCACGACGACCGGTGTTTTCTTCATCTGCACCACCCAGGCCACTGCGCGCGCCAGGGTCTGGGCACTTGTTTGCTTTGTGGGAACCACTTCGACCAGTTGCATGGCCGGTACCGGGTTGAAGAAATGCAGACCCACGAAGCGGGAGGGGTCCGACAGTGCGGCTGAAAGTGCCCCAACCCGCAGGCTCGAAGTGTTGGTGGCAATCACGCAATTGGGCCCGACGCGCAATTGAAGATCCTGCAAGACCTGATGCTTGATGCGTGCATCCTCCACCACCACCTCGATGGCCAGATCGCAGTCACGCCAGTCTGATCGATCGCTTTGCCACTGCAGGGTTTGGGTCGCCTCCTCAAGCCTGGCGGCGGGCAGTTTCCCGCTTCGAATCTGCTTTTGCAGTTGCTCCTCGACCGTAGATTGACCACGCTTGAGTGCAGCCTCCGATGCATCGTGAACGTTGACCCGACTGCCATGCTGCCAAGCGGTCAGCGCGATGCCCGCCCCCATGATGCCGGCACCGACCACGCCCACCTGCGCAGGTGTCACTGCCTTGCCTACCCGCTGCCGAATTTCCTTCTTCAGGGTCTGTTCATTGCGATAGATCTGGATCAGCGCAGCCGCTTCAGAGGACTGGGCCACGGCGGGGAAGTGCTCGGCCTCGCAGCGCAGTGCGGCATCGCGATCGAGGGTGACGGCCTGGCGCATCATCGCCACCGTTTTCGAGGCAGCCGGCAGGCACTGCTTTTGCAGGGCCCGATCTGCCCACTCCTGTGCCCACTGCCAGGCTTGGCCGTCTTCGCAGGCGGCAGCTGGCAGACAACTGAGTTTTCGTTGGCGTGACGATCGCCAGTCGATCTCACCTGAGGACATGCGCTTGAGCCGCACCAAGGCTTGAGCGTATGTGGCCTCAGGCCTTGCGATCTCATCGACTACGCCGGCAGCCAGAGCCGCCGCTGCATTTTGCATTTGTGCTTGCAGCACCCATTGCAGGGCCACGGGCAGGGGGGCAAGCCTGCTCAGTCGTACCGTGCCCCCATAGGCGGGGAAGATGCCTAAGCTGATTTCCGGGGTCCCGATTCGGGCTCCCTCGGCCATGACCCGAGAGTCGGTGCACAGGGCGAGCTCCAGGCCGCCGCCCAGCGCATACCCATTAATGGCGGCTACCGTGGGGCAGGGTAGATCTTCCAAGCGGCAAAACAAAGCATGAACGCGAAGGGTCTGCTCCTTGAGTTGCTCGGCAGGCATTGCAAAGATTGCATCGAATTCACTGATGTCTGCACCCACGATGAATTCGGACTGCTCACTGGCCATGAGCAGACCCCGTAGCCCATCGAAGGCTTCAAGCTGATCGAGGGCATGCCCCAGCTCTTCAAGCGCGAGCGCATCGATCAGGTTGACCGAACCGTTCTTTCGCCTCCAAAGCATCTTCACCAAGCCGCCTTCGAGCGCGACCAACTCCAGCACTTGGCCCGAGAACATCAGGACGCCTTTCTCGTTTGTGCGGGCTTGAGCAACAAGCCGTTCAAAGCCGTCACCCGAGCGACCTTGACCAGTTCCGGACCGTCAAGCAGTCGGGGCCTGCAGTACCACTCCATGAAGGTTCCGTTGAACAGGGCCATCACTATGGAGGACATCTCTCGAATCGCCAGATCGGTTCTGAATTCACCAGTTTTTTGTCCCGCTTCAATGACCGATTCCACCCGCTTGGCGATGCGCTGATAAAGAGCCTTGACTCTGCTCTCCAGTTCGTCGCCCGTTCCATTGAATTCGAGCAGCATCAGGATATAGAGCAGTATGAGTTGAGGTTGCACATTACCCAGCCCGGCACCGCTGTGCAGGTAGGCAATCAGCTTGTCCGTCTGCCGGGGACCGGCCCTGTTAATCGAGTCGATCACACCCTGCACGATCACCTGCTCGATTTGATCGAACAGGGCGTGCAGGACCGCCGATTTGCTCGAAAAGTAGAAGTACACCGCGCCTTTGGTCAGCTCACAGGCCTGGGCAATATCGTCAACTGTGGCTGCGCTGTAGCCCTTGCGCACAAAAATCCGCAAGGCCGACTCGAGAATCTTGGCCAGGCTGGCCTGCCTTTGCTGAGCCTTGATGTTGCCTTTGGCCGCAGAGGAGGCTGCGGCGGGCTTCTTGGTCCGGGCGGGCCCGGTGGCCTTGTTCGACGGCGCTGAGGCAGAACGCGTTCTTGTGGTCGTCATGTTCTTATGGAGTCATTTGCACGGACCCTGACTTACAAGTCCGGCGCAGGCCGGGGCCCGAAACGGGCTGGCCTGCGTTCGAGGAAGGCCCGCGCGCCTTCCCGGAAATCGGCTGAGGCCAGCAAGGCCTGCTGCCGGTCGGTTTCATACGCCATCTGGTCGGACAGGTCGCTTTGGTAGGCCCGGTACAGTGCTCGGCGGGCTTCCAGGGCTGCGCTGGCGGGCGAGGACGCGAGTGTAGTGGCCAGCTGGCTCGCTTGTGACTGCAGTTGATCCTTCGGGACCGTGTCCCAGATCAGGCCCCATTGCTGCGCCTGTGGGGCTGACAGACGCGGGCCGAGCAGCATCAGCCCCAGCGCTCGGGCGCGGCTGATGCCACGGGCCAGATACCAGCTCATACCCAGGTCAGGCACCAGACCCAGTTTGGGCAGGAAGGGCAACAGGAAGAAGGCATCCTCGGCAGCGATCACCAGATCGCAACTCAGGGCCAGGCTGGCGCCGGCGCCAGCGGCCACCCCCTGAACAGCGCAGACCGTGGCCACCGGCAATTCCTCCAGGGCTGCAATCAAGGGGTTGGACCATTCGCGCATCATGGCCGCTGCGGCGTCGGCAGCGCTCATGCCGTCGGGACCGTCGGCGAGCAAGAGCTCGAGATCACCGCCTGCGCTGAAGGCTCGCCCCTGGGCTGTCAGCATCAGGGATCGAATCGACGGATCCTGTCGCACCTGCTCAAGTCTCTGTAGCAGGGCCTTCTGCAGGGCGATGTCCAGGCCATTGAGTTGCTCAGGTCGGTTGAGGGTCAGGCAGGCTATAGGGCCATTCTTCTCAAACCGAACGATGTCTGTATCCATAGCGGTGCCTCCAGTTGGCGCTAGCTCGGTTTTCAGGCCGCGGCCCAGCCCCCATCGACCATCAAAGTGTGGCCGGTGACATAGGAGGCGCCCTGCGAGGCCAGGAACACCACGGCGGCGGCTACTTCCGGCAGGCGGCCGAAGCGACCCATCGGTGTTCTTGCCAGCAGGCGAGGGGCGATATGCGGATGATCGACCATGGCCGCAATCAGGTCGGTTTCAATAAATCCGTAGGCTACCGCATTGACCCGAACCTTGTGCTCGGCCCAATCCAGAGCCAGCGTGCGGGTGAGCAGTTCTACCCCTCCTTTGCTGGCGCAGTAGGGAGTCTGGCGCTTGAGCCCTATTTGCCCTCCAACGGAACTGATGTTGATCACCGAGCCTCCCTGTCCGCCGAGCATGAGAGCGCCCAGATGCTTGCAGGCATAAAAGACTCCATCGAGATTGGTGCTCAGAATTTCATGCCACTGACCCGTACTGGTCTTCTCCAGCGAAGCGTAGTGCGGATTGATGCCGGCGTTGTTGACCAGGATGTCGATCGATCCCAGCTGCTTGCGCAGTCGACCCGCCAATTCTTGGACCTGCTCTTCCGAGGACACGTCAAGCGGTTCGATCTGTGTCGGGCCTGCCACTTGCGCTGCGGCCTTTTCCAGGCTCTCTCGCTTGCGTCCGCACAGGATGACATGCGCTCCGTGAGCAGCCAGTCCCTGAGCAATGGCCAGTCCTATTCCGCGGCTGGCGCCTGTGACCAGGGCGGTCCTCCCGCTGAGATCGAAAAATCCGGGGGCTGAAGCCATGAGGATGATCTTTCTGTGGCCTTCGATCGTGCCTGCTGATTTCGCTTATGCGGCAGACCCGTGCGTGGCGTGCTGGCTTTGCAGGCGGCGCGCGATGGCCCAGTGGTGTACTTCGGTGGGGCCATCGTAGATGCGGAAAGCCCGTATTTCGCGGAAGATCCGCTCCACCTGAGTGTCGCGTGTCACGCCCAATCCTCCGAGCAGTTGCAGGCAGCGGTCGGCCACCTGAAACAGGGTCTCGCTGACGAAAGCCTTGACCATGCTCGATTCATGCCGGGCCGACTTGCCTTGATCGAGGAGCCAGGCGGTGTGCAGAATCAGTTGACGGCAGGCGTGGATGTCGATTTCGTTGCGTGCGAGCATCTGAGCCAGGCTGCCGTGTTCAAGCAGTCTCTGTCCAAAAGCGGTTCGGGTGTTCGCGTAAGTCAAGGCAATTTCCTGTGCCCGAACTGCCGAACCCAGCCACCGCATGCAATGGGTCAATCGTGCCGGGGCCAGGCGGACCTGCGCGTATTTCAGTCCTTGCCCCACTTCGCCCAGGATTTGGCTTTGGTGAACTCGCAAACCCTCCAGGGCCAGCTCGGCGTGTCCCCCGCTGAAGCTGGAGTCCATCGAGTCGATCAGCCGTACGATCCGGACGCCCGCTTGGGGCAGATGCGTCAGGAACATGGTGGGCCCCAGCTCGCGCGATCCATCAAAAGCGCGGGCCATGAGGATGGCCATACCCGCCTGTTCGGCGCCGGTGATCAACCACTTTCGGCCCTCGATGATGTAGTGATCACCGTCTCGGCGCGCCTGCGTGTTCAGCTGTCCCGGGTCAGAGCCAGCGCCCGGCGGGGGCTCGGTCATGGCAAAGCAGGAACGCCAGTGTGCCTGCGCCAGGGGAGCCAGGTAGTCCTTTCTCTGCGCTGGCGAGGCGACCACCTCAAGCAGGTGCATATTGCCCTCATCCGGGGCCGCGCAGTGCATGGCAATTGGGCCGAGAATGGAATAGCCGCTGGCTTCAAATACTAAGGCTCGCTGGATGTGCGAAAGACCCCGGCCGCCGAACTCTGGACTGACCTGCGGGGCCAGCCAATGCGCTCGCCGAGCTCGCTCATTGAGCTCGACCCGAAGAGATTCATCGGGCCCGTGGTCACTGTAGCGCGGGTCTTTTTCGAAGGGGATGATCTCTGTCTTGACAAACTGTAGCGCCTCGTCGCGCAGACGCAGGTCGTCTTCATCGTGGCTGAAGTTGATCACTCGGCGGGTCCTGTGGGTATTTGTGTTGGAAAGGGTCCCGTCATCCGACGAGGTGTTTCAGACATTTTTGTCCTGCAAGATCTCTCCCGGGCGGTACATGTCGTCGATGAGATGGGCAAACTGTTTTTCCAGAATGCTGCGCTTGACTTTGCGTGTGGGCGTCATCTCGCCGTCATCATGGCTCAGGTCGCGCGGGATGATGCGGAATTTCTTGATGGTTTCCACGCGGGCCAGAGTCTGGTTGACTTCGGAAATCTGGGCCTCAATCAGGTCGATGACGGACTGCAGGGCGGCCATGTCGCGCAGAGTGCTGTAAGACTGACCTTGCATCTGCAGCCAGTCGCCCACCGCGTCGGCGTCGAGTTCGATCAGACAGCTCAGGAAGTGCCGTCCCTCGCCGATCACGATCGCCTCGCTGATGTAGGCGCTGGCCTTTAGCTTGTTTTCGATCAACTCGGGTGAGATGTTCTTGCCGCCACTGGTCACCAGCACATCTTTCTTGCGTCCGATGATGGCCACATAACCGTTGTCGTAAATCTCGCAGAGATCGCCTGTGTGCAGCCAGCCCTGGGCATCGAGCATAGACGCAGCGGTCGCGTTCTCGCCCGCATAGCCCTTGAACCCGATCGGCCCCCGGATGCACAACTCGCCATCGTCGGCTTTCTTGACTTCCCATCCACTGAGCGGATAACCCACCATCCCGGGTACCGCATCGCTGGGCAGGGCCATGCAGGGGATGTTGTGCAGTTCGGTCATGCCGAAGCCGTTCATGATGGGTACACCCAGAGCGATGTAATAGCTGAACAGCTCATCGGAAATCGGAGCGGCCCCGCAAATGAGGTATCTCACCCGCAGCAAGCCGACTTGTTTGAGCAGGTGCCTGTAGACGAGCCAATACATCAGGCCATGCAGGCATCGGTCGGTCCAGGACGGCTGCATGGTTTGCGGCTTGGACTGGGGGTAGCCCAGGATCTGGCCAGCCGGCGCGGGGACAAACCGGCTGCGATCGGCGCTCATGCGCCGGGCTCGCGACAGGCCGAACTGCAAGGCCTTACGATACAGCCATTTCTTCAGGGCAGAGCTGCGCCCCATGCGGATATCGATCACGGTCTTGATCTTCTCCAGGATCCGCGGCACCGCGCCAAAGACGTCGGGCTGAATTTCCACCACATTGGCCTGTGCGGCATCCATGCTCTCGGCCATGCAGATCACATTGCCGGCCTTCAAATGCACCGCAATGGCCATGATCCGCTCGAAGGCATGCGAGAGGGGCAGATAGGACAGCCAGCAGTCTTCTGCGGTCAGCTGCAGGTGCTTGAGGAACATTTCGGCCCCCACGACCGGGCCCCGCTGGTCGCACATGGCTCCTTTGGGTAGACCTGAGGTTCCCGAGGTGAACATGATGTCGTAGATGTCGTCTGGACGGATCTTCAACACCGCTTCCAGGAATGCCTGGGGATACAGGACTTCGTAACGTCGGCCCATGGCCTGCACGTCCTTGAATGACAGCACGAGATGGCCGCGGTGTGCGCCCGCACCCTTGGGATCGAAGATAACGATGCGATCGATAGGCAGGCCTTCTTCAACCAGGCTCAGGACCTTGTCCAGGTGCTCCTGGTCGCCCACGATCACCACCCGGACTTGCGCCGTCTGCACAATGTGCTTGACCTCGGCCGCCGAGCTGGTGGGATAGATGGTGCAGACTCGCGCCCCTGCGCATTGAATGGCCAGATCGCTGTAGAGCCATTCCTGACAGTTTTCGGCCTGTATCCCCACGGCTTGCCCGGCCTGCACCCCCAGGCTGCGCAGTCCCAGGCTGAAGGTCCGGACATGATCGAGGTAGCCGCTCCAGGTCACTTCCTGCCAGATGCCCAGATACTTTTCGCGCAGGGCCACCGCCTCTGGTCGAGTGTGGGCGTGGTGCCAGAGCAGTCCGGGTAGGGTGTCGGCTGACGGTTGCGATTGCGCCATGGCAAGGCCTTTGGAGGAGCGGCTAGGCGCCCAGGTAGCTGTTGATGACTTCAGGGTTGCGTCTGACCTGCTCTGGCTCTCCCGAGGCCACCAGGCGTCCAAAGTTCATGACCGTCACCCGATCGGAGATATCCATCACCACGTCCATTTCGTGTTCCACCAGCACCATCGTCAATCCCACTTCGTCTGCGATGTCCAGCAGGTAGCGTGTGACATCCTCTTTCTCTTCCAGATTCATGCCGGCCACGGGTTCGTCGAGGAGCAGCAAGCGCGGTTCGCTGGCCAGTGCACGTCCGATCTCCACCCGCTTCTGCAGTCCATAGGACAAGCTGCCCACCATTGCCTTGCGATAGGGTGAGAGGTTGAGGAACTCGATGATTTCTTCGACCTTCTGCTGGTGCAGTGACTCTTCTTTGTAGCCGCGCCCCCAAAAAAGGCCGGCAGAGAGCAGGCCGGTTTTTATGAAGCGGTGGCGTCCCACCAGAATGTTTTCCAGAACGCTCATGCGCCGGAACAGTTCGATCCGCTGAAACACCCGGGCCACCCCGCGCGCGGCGATCTGGTCAGGCCTCTGACCAGTGATGTCTTGCCCCTCTAGATGGATACGCCCTTGGCTGGGTTTATAGAAGCCACAGATGGCGTTGAGCATCGTGCTCTTGCCGGCTCCATTGGGGCCTACCAGCGCGTGAATCTGGCCGGGGAGGACCGTCAGATTCATGCCATCGACCGCTTTGACACCTCCGAATCGCACGCAAATGTCATGCGCATCGAGCAGGGGCTGGCGGTCTTGGTTCGAGCGGCCGGTCCTGGGGAAGAAGGACAGCACCTCCCCACGGCTGTCCCAGGCATCGGGTAAGTGTGCGTCGACTTTCTTTCTCATCGCCTCGTTCCCATCACTCAGGACAGCCAGCGCTTGCGGCGCTTGTAATGCTTGACTTCTCTGAAGCTCTTTTTCTGGCCTGCATCGAGCCCAAGGTAGAACTCCTGTATTTCGCGATTGGCCAGCAGTTCCTGAGCGGGGCCGTCGTACACCAGTCGGCCGCTTTCCAGCACATAGCCATAGGAGGCGATGCTCAGAGCCACGCGGGCATTTTGCTCAATCACCAGTACCGCAATGCCCAATTCGCGGTGCAATCGCGACAGCGTCTGAAAGTTCTCCTGCACCAGCATTGGGGCCAGGCCCAGCGTCGGTTCGTCCAGAACCATCAAGCGCGGCTTGGCCAGAATCGCCTTGGCCATCGACAGGATTTGTTGCTCGCCTCCACTCAAGTAGCCACCAAGTTGCATTTGCCGGCTTTTGAGGATCGGGAATTGGTCGTAAACCCGCTCGAGTTCTTCTTTCCAGCCCTGCAGATCCGCGCGACAGAATTGGCTGAGCGAGAGGTTCTCGCGCACCGTCAGCTCCTTGATGACGTTGCCGCCTTCGGGGATCTGATAAAGCCCGGCTCTTGCCACCTCGTGGGGTGCCAGGGTGCCGATATCCTGTCCATTGAAGTGCACCGACCCTGCACGAATCTTTCCGTCCACTGATTGCAGGATCTGCGAGATCGCACGGACCAAAGAGGTCTTGCCTGCTCCATTGGGGCCGAACAAGGCCACCACTTGAGCCGGCTGCACAGACAAGGACACGCCCTTGATGGCGTAAACGATGTCGTGGTAGACGACCTCCAGATTGCGAACCTGCAGCAGCGGCTCGGGTGCGTCGGTGCGAGTCATGTTCGATGCAAATTAATGGTTGAAGGGCCAGGTCCGGAAGTAGGTCACCAGATCTCGCCAGAACTGCACCAGTCCCAGTGGTTTGAACATCAAGAAGCCGATGATGACAAGACCGTAGACCGCCCCCTCAACGAAAGCGCCTTTTGCCTGCATGTCCAGCGCTGGCAGGAATTTGGACAGGGCGTGTACGCTCACCCGCAGCAACTCGGGCAGAAAGGTCATGAAGATGGCGCCAAGAATTGAGCCCAGGATGGTGCCCATCCCACCGACGATGATCATGGCGATGTAGGCCACCGACATGTGCAGATTGAAGTTGTCCGGGTTGATAAATTGCAGGTAGTAGCCCAGCATCGCTCCAGCCAGTCCCCCGACAAAAGACGAAACGGCAAACGCCAGCATCTTGGTTTTCAGTAGCGAAATGCCCGCCATTTCGGCGGCGATGTCGCTGTCTCTGACCGCCATCACGGCCCGACCGACCCAGGTGCGTTGCAGATTGGCCATGAAAAGGCCCACCAGGGTGGCGAGGGTCAGAAACAGGAAATAGAAGGCCTTGTCTCCCGTTACCGTCCATCCCCAGACCGATGGTGGTGGCACGTGAGTGCCGGCCGCTCCACCTGTGAGTCCGGTGAGCTTGCGCAGCAGGAAATCGACAATCACGAAGAACGCCAGAGTCGCCAAAGCAAGATAGAGTCCCTTGAGGCGCAAGGCCGGCAGCGCCGCCAGACAGCCCAGAGCGGCTGCGATCAAACCGGCCAGCGGGAAGACCACGAAGAATGGCACGCCCAGCTTGGCGAAGTAAGCAGCCGAATAGGCGCCGATCGCCAGGAACGAAGCATGCGCCAACGAGATCTGCCCCGCGTACCCGGTCAGCAGATTCAAGCCCAGGGCGCCCACGATGGAAATGATGGCCAGGTTGAGGGTGTAGAGCCAGTACTGGGGCAGCCATGGCGGCACGATCAGTAGGAGGGCTGCTGCAATGAGCAGCCAAACCTTGGTCGACGAGTCCGGCAGGCTCGGCACCAGGGCGCGGTCTTCCAGATAAGTCGATCGGTAGTTTTTGAAGGTCCGCATGGAAGTTCAGACTTTTCGGATTTCAGGCGTGCCGAACAGGCCATAGGGCCGCACCATCAGGATGATGAGCAGCACGATGAAGCCGATGACTTCCTTCGATCCCCCGCCGACCAGCGGGTCGATATAGCCGCCCGCCAGCGATTCAGCCAGTCCGATGATCAAGCCGCCGATGATCACGCCGCCGATGCTGTCTATGCCGCCCAGGATGGCCGCAGGAAAGGTGGACAGCCCCCGCGCATCCATGGACAGATCCAGACCTACCAGTTGGATCATCAGCATGCCTGAAACCGCGGCCATGACGCCGGCCAGACCCCAGGACAGGGCAAAGACTCTGGGTACCGAGATGCCCGAGAGGGCAGCCCGGTCTTGGTTGAAGGCCACCGCCCGCATGGCCACGCCCTGTGAAGAAAAGCGGAAATACAGCACGAACAGCCCGATCAGGCAGGCCGAGCTCACCAGTGTCCAGACATAGACCCGGGGCAGCGCCACCCCCAACACCTCAATGGCTCCGGGTTCGAAAAGCAGCACCGGTGCTTGGGGTTGAGGACCCCAGATCAGTCCCACCATGTTGCGCAGGAAGGCGCCAAGGCCAATCGTCAACATAATGATGGCGATGGTGGGCTCTCCCACCATGCGGCGCAGACATAAACGCTCGATCATCCAGCCCAGCACGAACATGCTGGCGGCCGCCAGGGGCACCGCCATCCATGGCGACAAGCCCAATTGGATCTGGAACATGAAGAGAAAGTAGGCTCCCACCATGGTCAGCTGACCATGGCAGAAGTTGAAGACACCGGTGGCTTTGTAAATCAGGACAAAGCCCAGGCCACCGAGCGCATATCCACTGCCCAGGGCGATACCTGTGAGCAATAGCTGAATCAGGATGTCCATGGATCAGCAGGCTAGGGCGATGAACAGGACCTGAAAGGATGCGCTCCTCTCAGGTCCCAGGCACTCAGCTCGGGAAAATCCAGCCGCCGATCGGCTCGTAGACTTTTCTCTCTACATTGATCCTGAACAGTTTCACCCCATTCGTGCCCTTGCGCTGGGTGTCCGAGAAGCTCAGCGGAGGGGTGATGCCGCGGGTGTCAAAGTTGCGGATCTGGCTCATCGCATTGCGAATGCGTTCGCCGTCGGCAGCTGGGCCGGCGCGCTTGAGCGCTTCGACCAAGACCATGGCATTGATGTAGCCCTGGACAAAGTTCGAATACATCACACCACTCAAGGCGGCCTCGTTGAGGTTTTCAGACTTCATGACCGCATTGCGCATGGCCACCACGCCCGGCTGATCGGTCTCGTTCCACTTGGACCAGGGGCCTACGCCCAGGAAACGCTTGGCCAGCTGAGCCCCGTTGGCCTGCGCCAGAATAAGGTCGGGCTCACGGTCCATGCCCTGTGTGGTGGCAATCACCATCGCGTCCAGGCCCACCTTCTCCGAGTCGCGCAGGATGGCGGCCATATGGGCGCCCGCCAGCTGGGCAATGATGTACTTGACCCCCGCTTGCTTGAGCGCCAGCATTTGCGTGGTGGCGTCGCTCTCGCGCAGCTGCATCACCACCTTGGCGGCCAAGGGCTTGTTGTACTTTTGCATGCGGGTCTCGGCCGCGCGCAGGGCCTCGAGCCCGTATTGGTTGTCAGGATAGATCACCCCGATCTTCGGATCCTTGTCGGTACTGAAGATGTGGTCGATGGCCGCAAACACGGTGTCTTGATAGCTCGCTACGATATTGAACAGCCAGGGGTGGGGAGGGGAGCTGGCCAGCTCAGGCACTCCCACGCCCATGATGGGGATACGCAGCGAGTCGGCCATGGGCTTGGCGGCAAAAAGTCCGTCGGTGGTCACGATCATGCCCGCCAGCGCTCTGTCTTGCTGGGCGAACTTGCGCAGAAAACCCACTTCCTTTTGCACGTTGCGCTCGGCGTTTTCCTGCAGCAGGGTGATGCGCTTGCCATGCACTCCGCCGGCGGAGTTGATGTCGTTGAGGTAGGCGTTGAAGCCGCTGGCAAAGGTCTTACCGTGGTAGGCCGAAGGACCTGTCAGGTCATTGGCAATCGCAAAGCGGAAGGTGTCTTGCGCCCATGAGGCGCTGGTGGCCAGGCCTGCGAGCAGGGCGGCGCCGAGCATGCGGGTGAGGCGGCCGGCCCGTGAGCGTGCCGTGCACAGGGGGGAAATCGCGATCATGAAGTTCTCCTCGTTTGTCTCTGAATGGTTTTGGGGTGCCCAGGTGCGTCCCGAGCTGTACTTTTTTAACTTCTCTCGCGACCGGGGCTTGAGCAGAAGAACGCTCCGGCCCCCGGTCTACTGAACGGCTTTGCTCAGAGGTAGCGTCGGTTGGCGCTGTCCTCTGGCACCACGATACCGATCTTCTCGAGCATGGGGCGGGTGTCGGCAATGTATTGCTGGCGCAACTGTGCATTGCCGGCGCGACGAATACCCCAACGCACATACTTCTCGCTGAAGTGGGACTCGGAGGTTCCGAACATATCGAGCGCGGCGGGCCACCACTTGCCAATCAGGCGCTGTGCCTCGGCCAAACCTTCGCGGGTCTGGCAGTGGGCGGTCAGGTTTTGGTAGCCCAGCGTGGCATGAAACACCTCATCACGGTGCAGCCGTGGTGCGACGGCCCGCAGGGGCTCATAGGGCACATCGCCCCAGTTTTCACCCACATACATGCCGACGCGGTCGCCTAAGGCGTGGAAGTAACACAAATCGCACCAGGTATCGATGGGCAGATCAAAAAGATACTGGTCGATCGGCACATCGACCTTGTCTACGCCCAGTCCCTTGAGAATGTTGGCGGTGATCACGCCATGCTCCACCTCCTGCTGCATGAGCTTGGAAAGCAGGCGCTTGCTCTCTGGCGATGGAGCCAGGGTCATGCACCGGTCCCAGAGTTGGATCATCAGGCGGTCATAGTGCGGGTTGGTCACATTCTCCAGATGCTTGGACATGACGCGTCGAAGCAAATCCCGCAATTCGGCGGGCATGTCCGGATCGTTTTCTTTGTAGACACGCTGCTCGGTGTTCTCTGTCAGGGTTGTGGCTGTCATGGTGTACTCCTTTTATTGAATGGTCGAAATGGGCGTTCTAGGCAAGTCGATGAAGGGGGGCAGATTGAAGGTGTGTTCAGTTCACGGCCCACAGGCTCAAGTGCCGGTCCAGTTTGGCTTTCGCTTTTCGATGAAAGCCTGCGCTCCTTCTGCGTGATCAGCTGTCTTTTTCAAAACGCTCTGGCCGATGCGTTCGAGCCGTCGCCCGGTCTCCAGGTCGACGTCGGCACAGGTGTTGATGACCAGTTTGGCCATTCCCAGGGCCTGCGGCGCCTTGGAGGCGAGCTTGCGCGCCATGTCCATGGCCTCGATCATTTCCTGGCCCGCGGGCACCAGCCGGGTGAGCAGGCCGAGTTCATGGGCGCGCTGGGCATTCATCATGCCCTCGAGCATGACCACTTGTTTGGCCCTGGCTGGGCCCAGACATCGCACCAAGCGCGAGCAGCCGCCGGAGCCGGGTATCAGTCCGACATTAGATTCGGGCAGGCCCAGGCGGGCATTGGTGCCGGCGATACGAAAGTCGCAACTGAGGGCCAGTTCCATGCCGCCCCCCGCTGCCACTCCTTCGATCACTGCGAGGACAGGGATCTCCAGCGCTTCGAGGGCGTCGAATGCAGCATGTATGGCTCTGGCCACTGCACGGAATTTTTGCGTCCCGGCACGGGTGAGATCGCCCATTCCTCGGACGTCCTCACCGGCTGAGAACGCCTTTGCATCGCCGCGGATGATGAGCACCCGCGCGTTCGACAGGCTCAGGCTGCTGATGCTTGCGGCCAGTTCGGACCGCATCGGCGCGTGCCAAGCGTTCAATGCTTCAGGGCGATTGAGGCGCAGCACCACAATGCCCGGCTCGGGCTGGCTGCAGCGCACGAATTCGCCCTGCTCTTGCTCGGTAAAGGTGACTTCGGACCATTCAGACATAAAAATCTTCTTTTAGCGCAAGGACAGCTCGCCGCTGATCACCGCGCGGTCTCCACAGCTGACCTGTATTTGGCCCTCTTGTGTGGTCTTCAGTGTGAGCTCGTCACCGGGGAAAACGGGGGATTTGAGTCGCACATTGAGCGAGCGCAGCGCCGGGCCATGCTGGGCCACCAGCGCATCCAGGGCGATGGCTACCGTCAGAGGGCCCTGGGCGATCACTTGCGGCAGGCCGGCCTTGCGGGCGAACTCGTCGTCGAAGTGCACCGGATTGAAATCTTGCACGATGCCGGCAAATTGCACGATCTTGCGCCGGCTCATCGTTCCTAAAGATTGCTTGCGTTCGTCGCTCATGGTTCGGGTTCTCTCGGATCAGGCCTTCAGGCCATGCGCTCGATGAAGGTGGTTTTCTGACGCTGGATCAGCTCGCCACCGGGCGTGCAGAAGCGCGCTTCGATGGTGCCGAACTGCATGCCGTTCTTCTCGGTGTATTCGGCCAGCACCAGCTCGACCTCGACTGGCTCGTCGGGCTCAAAGGGTCGCTCCAGGTCCAGCGCGTGGCCGGCCAGCAATGCACGATCGAGATTGAGTCCGAGTGCCTCCACAAAGGCCGCCTCTCCTGCCACCGTGGGCCCGAAAAAAGGCACCAGGCGTGCCGTCTGCGCGGCCGAGTCGGTGCCCAGCAGGGTCTCAAGCTCCTGCATCTTGACCGCATGGGCGCGGGTGCGGGTCCGCAGCAGGGTTTTGCCCAGCATGTCCGCTTTCATGTCTCTCCCCTTAGATACTGACTATTCAGTATGTAGTCTCGCAGCTTGGTGCTCCATCGATACTGGTGTTTTCCCGAGGGGTGTCACCTAAAGGACTGAAGCTAGCGGGGCCCGATCAATTGAAATCCAAACTGAGCCGGCGGAGTCAGTTCAATGCGTACCGCGCGGACATCGGAGGCCTTCAGTACGATCGGGTGGGGGAAGTCGTAAAAGCCGGTTTGAGCTCGAAGGGATCGGTCTGAACTATGTCTATTGGATTGGCGCGCCGCCTGCGATTCGTCAAGCCCACTCGAGCCCACTCGAGCCCACTATTACCAGCGCTTGGCTGGCGCTTCACTCTGGCCGCCGATGGCTCGCTTGAGCTGCTGGTATTCCTCGCAGCGTGCCTGGCACAGTCGCTCAAGTTCTCCAAGATGGAACAGGGCTCGCTCCCGTCGGCCCAGCGTCAGCATCAGCTCTCCCATGTATTCGTGAGCTCCTCGATGGGTGGGGTCGAGTTGCAAGGCTCTTTCGTAAGCCGCTTGAGAAGATGCGTACTGCCCTAGCTGGCGCGAACTGTAGCCCAGCAGATTGTGGGCATCGGCATCGTCCGCGTAGACCCGCACGTGCACTTGGAGGAGTTCTATCGCTCGAGCCCATTGCGAGGCCGCGAGGGCGGCACGAGCCTCTCGCATGGTCCGTTCTTCAACGGGCGGGTTGCGATTGGGTACGTCGACAGCGATCAAGGGGCCGGCCGCAAGGAACAGGCCCATCCCAATACCGATGCTGCGGCGAATAAAGTCAATTTTGAGTTGCATGGCTGCAGCTTAATGCGATCGAACTCTGCTCACCGAGCGTCGGTGAACATGGCCTCATCGGATTGAAGGCTGACATGGTTTTGTCACAGATTAGAGCTCTACTGGGTCCGTCTGTAGTTCTATCTCTGGAGTTTGACATGTCCCATCCTGATCACGAAATTCTTTCCAACACTTCTGATAATCCCCACTTCAAAGATATTCTGGCCAGCGGTCTAGCCAGTCCGAGCCGCCGTTCGATTTTGCGCGGCGGCATAGGTCTTGCCGGTTTGGCCATGCTGCCCGGCTGCGCCAGCTTGGCCACTGCGCCGGCACCGGTTAAGGCCCTTGGCTTTCCTTCGCTCGAGAAGAGCCTGCTCGACGATGTGGTGTTGCCGCCGGGCTATCGCTACACCGTGTTGCATGCCACGGGCGACAGCCTTGATCCGAAGCTGCCGGCTTATTCCAATACCGGTGCGGAAACCGATGACTGGTCCAGCCGCATTGGCGATCATCATGACGCACTCGACATTTTTTTCATCGACGAGCGCGGCCGCTACACCGAGCAAGACACCGGGCGTGCGGTGCTGGTGGTCAATCATGAGAGCTCGGCCGATGCGCATTTCATGCATCCCGCTGGTCAGACCTCCAATGGCGTCAGCGGCAAGAAATTCACCCAATTCGGTGACTGGGATCTGGGTGCCCGGCCCGAGTTGGAAGTGCTCAAAGAGATCAACCACCATGGCGTCTCGGTGGTGGAGATTGAGCGCGGTCCTCAGGGGTGGCGCGTGAAGGCGGGCTCCCCCCTCAATCGGCGTGTGACGGCTCAGACGCCGGTTCGAATCGCCGGCCCTCGTGTCCACATCAACGACATCTGGGCCCAGATGGTCACTCGTTGGGAACCCGCCGGCTCCATGGCCCGTGGCACGCTTAATAACTGTGGTCATGGTAAGACCCCCTGGGGCACCTACCTGGCGTGCGAAGAAAATTGGGCTTTTTACTTTCAGATGGGCGCGGGTGCAGCGGCTGTGCCTGCGCGCGAGGCCGCGGCGCGTCGCCGCTATGGGCTGCCAGTCGCCCCACCGGCAGTCGGCCAGACGCGAGGCAACAGCCAGGGCTGGCATACCGTCTCGGCCACCGATGACCGCTTTGCGCGCTGGAATTTGGCGGCCGTTGGAGCCAGTGCTGACCGCGATTTTCGCAATGAGGCCAACACCTTCGGCTACAACGTGGAAATCGATCCGCTCAATCCGTCGGCCACCCCCGTCAAGCGCATTGCGATGGGCCGCATGGCCCACGAGGGGGCCACCTGCAGCTTGCCCAAGGCCGGTCAGCCGCTGGCCTTCTACATGGGTTGCGATGCCCGTAATGAATACATCTACAAGTTTGTTAGTGCGGCCGCCTGGGATCCCAAGGATGTAGGCGGAGGCATTGTGGTGGGCGATAAATACCTCAATGAAGGCAAGCTCTACGCTGCCCGATTTGACGCCGACGGTCGTGGCCAGTGGATTGAGCTGGACATCAAGGATCCCCGCATTGCCAACTATGCGGCCTTCAAGTTCGCCAACCAGGGTGAAATCTATGTTCACACTCGCCATGCGGCCGATGCGGTGGGCGCCACCAAGATGGATCGGCCTGAGTGGGCCGCGGTCAATCCCAAGAACGGTGAAATCTATGTCACGCTGACCAATAACAGCGCCGCCAACCGGACCCCGGGTCGTGTGGATGCAGCCAACCCCCGTGCCTATATGGATGTAGATGGCAAACGGGGCGCCGGCAATCCCAACGGGCACATCATCCGCTTTAAGGAAGATGGCGATCGCTCTGCCGCCACCGGCTTTCGCTGGGACATCTTCCTGTTTGGTGCCGAAGAAGATGCCGGCGATGCCAATCTGTCCGGGCTGACTGCACGCAACAGCTTCTCCTCACCCGACGGCTTATGGTTCAGCCCCAGCACCGGCATCTGCTGGATACAGACTGACGATGGAGCCATGACCGACGAGACCCATTGCATGATGCTCGCCGCACTTCCCGGACAGGTGGGTGATGGCGCCAAAGTGACGGTCAAGAACCGCATGGTGGTCAACGGCGTGGAGCAGACCGGCAGCCAAGAGACCTTTGTAGGGGCGACGCTGGGCGAGGCGCGATTGCGCCGCTTTCTGATCGGCCCCAAGGGCAGCGAGATCACCGGCGTGACCGAGGCTCCCGGTGGGCGTGCCCTCTTCGTGAACATCCAGCATCCGGGGGAGGACAGCAAGTCCGTGCAGGCTGCCGACAGTCTCTGGCCGGGTAACAAAGGCTATGGTCGGCCGGGCCGGCCGCGCTCTGCCACTATCGTCATCACCCGCGCTGATGGAGGCGTCATCGGCGCCTGAATTGCGCAATAGCCAGGCCCGCGCCATCAGGACAGCTCTTCCTCGATGCGCGGCCAGGTGTTTCGATTGAGGGTCCCGCCAGGCCGGTGCACTGCTACTGTGGCTTGAGGTCCTGTGGCGGTGCGACCGGAATCAGGATTTCATTGCGCCTGAACATCGGCAGAGTCCATGGCGGGTCGTAGCGGGCCAACTGGGGCGACCCAGTGGCCTTGAGATTTTGTTGCTCGACCCACTGCACAGCTTCTCGGGTCTTGGCCTGTACTCGCGAGTCGGTGGTGAAGCCGGAGAAGCGATGGGCCACCCACCACTGGCTGGGCAATTCGCGCAGCTGTACCGCAGGGTTGCGTGGCTTGGGAATGCTGGCCAGGGTGTAGTGGCTGGGCATGACGAATTGGATCCGCCAGCGGCCGGTCTCGCCTGCTTGCGGCTCGACGGTGACCGGAGCGGTCATGGCAATCTTGCTCGATACCGCTTCCACAGCGACCGGAGCGGTCATGGCAATCTTGGTCGAGCCGTCCTGGCCCGCAGCCTGGTTGTTGCCAAAGATGAAGTCGGCCAATAATCTGAAGCCGGCGCGAGAGGCCTCGTCCCTCTCGCCCTCGACCTGGGTTTCAGCGATCAGCAAGGGGCCATAGCGCCTCAGTTCGAAATCACCCTGCGATTGGAAGCGTTCGTAGCGGGCTTCTTCAACGGCCATAGCGGGAGTTCCTATCCACAGGATGAGCAGCAGCGCGAGCTTTTGCAGTGGTAGAGGTGACATCATGGACTTTCGGTGGAGTTTTGGGTGCGCCGCCTGATGCTAATGCCAAGCGGCCGGTGTCGCCTGCCCGGGGTTGTCATACCCCTGTGGGCGCCTTGAGGTGTCCATGCTGAGCGTCTAATATGGTGGGCGGCGCTTCTTCTGTCATGCACCGGGCCCCAATGCCGGGCTGCCTGGCCCTCTGGAGCCGCTGCAACCACCCCAACAGATTCTTGTGGAGCATTCATGAGAGAACAGGCTCTTCTTTGGGAAAAGGGCGACACCAGCCGTATTCCCTTCGCGGTTTACACCGATGAGGATCAGCATCGAAAAGAGCTGCAGCGCTTCTTCTACCAAGCGCACTGGAGCTACGTGGGCCTGGAGGCCGAGATTCCCAATCCCGGTGATTTCAAGCGCACCGTCGTTGGCGAGCGCTCGGTCATCATGACCCGCGCCCTCGATGGTCAAATTCATGTGGTGGAAAACGTCTGTGCCCACCGGGGCATGGCTTTTTGTCGGGAGCGACACGGAAACCGCAAAGAATTGGTCTGCCCTTATCACCAGTGGAGCTACGCACTCGACGGCTCGCTGCAAGGGGTGCCCTTTCGACGGGGCGTGCGTCAGGACGGCAAGGTCAATGGCGGCATGCCGGCCGACTTTGACCCCAAGGAGCACGGGTTGACCCGGCTCAAGGTGGCGGCTCGGGGCGGGGTGGTTTTTGCTTCCTTTGATCTGCAGGTGGAGTCCCTTGAGGACTACATGGGACCGACCATCCTGGGCTATTTCGATCGGCTGTTCAATGGCCGGCAGCTGCGCATTCTGGGCTACAACCGGCAGCGCATTCCGGGCAACTGGAAGCTGATGCAGGAAAACATCAAGGACCCTTATCACCCCGGCCTCTTGCACACCTGGTTTGTCACCTTCGGGCTGTGGCGCGCCGATAACAAGAGCGAGCTGCGCATGGATGCGCACCACCGTCATGCGGCCATGATCTCAACCCGCGGCAGCGCCGGTCAGGCGGCCGGCGACAAGGCCCAGGTGACCCAGGTCGGCAGCTTCAAGGAAAGCATGACGCTGCATGACCCAAGCTTTCTGGATATCGTGCCCGAGCCCTGGTGGGGTGGGCCCACGGCTGTCATGATGACCCTTTTCCCCAGCGTGATCTTCCAGCAGCAGGTCAACAGCGTTTCCACCCGTCACATTCAGCCCGACGGTCATGGAGCTTTCGATTTTGTCTGGACGCATTTTGGATTTGAGGACGACACCGAGGAGATGACCGAGCGCCGTCTGCGTCAGGCCAATCTGTTTGGTCCGGCCGGGTTTGTTTCGGCCGATGACGGCGAAGTCATTGAGTTTTCGCAGCGCGCTTTCGAGACCAAGCCCGAGCATCGGGTGCTGGCGGAGCTCGGTGGGCGTGCGGTGGAAGAGACCGAGCACATGGTCACCGAAACTCTGATTCGTGGCATGTACGCTTATTGGCGTCGGGTGATGGAGGAGTAACCATGGTGGACCTGCCAACCTGGATGGCCATTCAGCAACTCAATGCCGACTACGCCATTGCCGTGGATTCGGGGCAGTGGGACCTGTGGCCCGAGTTCTTCACCGAGCAGTGTGTCTACAAGGTGCAGCCCCGAGAAAACCATGAGCGAGGCTTTGCCCTGGCCACCTTGTCGCTGACCAGCAAGGGCATGTTGCTGGATCGGGTCTACGGTATCTCGCAAACGATCTTTCATGACCCCTATTACCAGCGTCATGTGGTGGGCGCTGCAGTCGTTCGCAAGGTGGAGGACGGGCGCATTCATTGCGAGGCCAATTACGCTGTCTTTCGCACCAAGTACGACGAGCAAAGCACGGTCTTCAATGTGGGGCGCTACATCGACACCTTGGTGCAGACGCCGCAAGGCCTAAAGTTTGCCCAGCGCCTGTGCGTCTACGATAGCGAGATGATCCCCAATTCTCTGATTTATCCCATCTGACCATGAACGACTGGACCGACGTGGCCGCCGAGGCCGATTTGTTCGAGGGAGCCGGCATTGCGGTGACCCCCAATGGCCGTGACATCGCTCTTTTCAAGCTTGAAGAGGGCGTTTATGCGGTCGACAACCTGTGCACCCACGGCCATGCCAAGCTGTGTGACGGCTTTGTAGAAGGCCATCAAGTGGAATGCCCTTTTCACCAGGCGCTCTTTGACTTGCGCGATGGCTCAGTCGCCTGTGGCCCGGCAACCGAGCCCGTCCGCTCCTGGCCTGTGAAGGTGGAAGGCGGACGGGTGTTCCTTAAGCTGCAGCCCGACTGAGGGCCGCAGACACAGGAGGGTCAGGCGTCGGCGGTAAAGCCGATGGCCTTGACCAGGGGGCCCCAACGGTCGGTGTCGGCCTTCAGGCGTGCGGCCAGCTCGGCCGGCGAAGAGGACTTGGCCTCAAGCCCCATGGCCGCCAGACCACTGACGGTCTCTGGAGCGGCCAGCGCGGCGCGCATGGCGGTGTTTAGCCGCGCAATGACGTCGGCAGGCGTTTTGGCCGGCACGTAAAAGCCGAACCATTCTTCGAAAGTGAAGTCTTTCAGACCTTGCTCGACCAAGGTGGAGGTGGTGGGGGCGAACGGGCTGCGCTTGGCGCCTGTGGCACCCAGCAGTCTGGCTTTGCCAGCCACCACGTGTTGAGTGAATTCACCGATCGGACCGCTGACGGCCGCAATCTGTCCTCCGATCATGTCCAGAATGGCCGGCTGGGTGCCACGGAAGGGAATGTGCTTGAGGTCTACCCCGGCTTGTTTGCCCAGCAGGACACCAATGAAGTGGGGGACTGAGCCCGCTGCGGGCGAGCCGAAGTTGGCCAGCGAGGGGTTGGCTTTGCACCAGGCCAGAAACTCAGGGACGGTGCGCACGCTCGCGGGCACTTGGGGTCCGACCGCGAAGCCAAAGTCGAAGGTGCAGCCGAGGGTGACGGGCATCAGGTCGGCCACCGGGTCATAGGGCAGCTTGCGGTAGATGTGCGGATAGACGCCCAGCATGGACATGGGGGTTTGCAGCACGGTGTTGCCGTCTGGGGGAGCAGCCTTGACCGCCTGCACCGCGATCTGTCCACCTGCACCCGTGCGGTTTTCGACTACGGCTACGCGCGCATAGCCTGGTGCGAGCTTGTCGGCCACGCGGCGGCAGATCGTATCTGAGGTGCCACCAGGCGGGAATCCGGTGATGATTTTGAGTGACTCGATCTGGGCCTGGGCCCATGCTTTCGTCCCAAGGGCTGTCAAAAGCGAGGCCGCGCCGGCCGATTGCAACACGTCTCTGCGGGAAATGTTCATGTGCTTGTCTCCATGGTCAAGGAATCGATGAAACCGGAATACCCGCATCGGTTTTGGGATGGGTTGTGGGACTCTGAGGGTAAGGGTTCCGGGCGCCAAAGTTTAGGGCTTTTGGTCCATGCCCTGCTACCCGTTTAGGGGTTTGCCCGCGACCTTGCTCTGTGCACCCTCAGAGCGCGGGTGTCGAGGCGGTCTCAGCGCGCCTGCAAGAGAGGCTCGAAGGCATAGTCGAAAAGCAGGTGGCGATGGGTTAGTTCCGACACGGGTGCCCACTGAGTGGCCGCTCTGACCGACCATTCGACCATCACGGCCAGGGCGGGTGACTCTTTCCACAGCGCTGGGCCCAGGTTTTCTTGATAGCCCCGTGCATCGAGCAGTGGGCTTTGGGCGCCCAGCGACAGTGCGGTCAGTCCGGCCATGAAGGTGGCGGTTGCAAGGGCTCGCCAGCGGGGCCAGAAGGCAACTACCGCGAAGGAGGCGGCGACGCTTAGATTGAGCAGGCCGAAAAACAAGGACAGCCCGATCACGATAGGGGCCACGATCAAGCCTCTGTAGGCTTTCTTCTCCAACTCCGATTGCTCACCGACTGGCAGACCGGCGTTGCCGGAGGCCTGCAACCAGTGCGCAAACTGTGCCTCACGCTCCTGCGCATGCAAAGCTGCCGCTGGAAACATGGACACCACGATGTTTTTCTCCAGTCCCGAGGGCTGGGTCTCTAAGACCGGCTGACCGGAGAGGGTGTGCAGCCGCCCTTCACCGGCCTGGGGCGCGATCCACACCAGCGCCACAGCAGCGCGCTTGTCTGACAGGGGCGCAGACTCCACCAAATAGTGGATCAATGATTTCTGCACGTTCCACATGATCAGGATGCCTGCGCCGATGCTCAGGACCAATCCCAGTGCGCGCAGGGGAAGTCGAGAGGCCAGTGCCCGGTGAATCAGGATACCCAGCCCAAAGCCTGAAATGACCCGACCCCAGAATTCAAATCCGGTCAGTACGTCATCGGGCGATTGATCCCCCAGAGTGCGCAGCAACTGATTGCAAAAGCTCAGCTCCACCACCAGGTAGGCCAGCGGCAGCCCCAAACCGTAGATCCAGGCAGTGGGGGCAGGACCGATGCGGCCCGTTCGTGCGGCTTCTTTCATTCCTGCTGTGGTGATGTGATCGTATAGAGCCCCGAGGCGCTGCCAACCGCTCTATGCGCCCTGTCCTTCTGCGGCCAAGGGAGGGCTGAGGGACGAGAGTCTAACGGCTCTGTCAATCACAACGCTCCGTGGCTTGAGGGGGAGATCGCCTTGAGCCCGGCAAGGCTCAGGTGTCGAGGGCCCGCTCCGAGTGCGGGCCTGATCGAGCGCCTTTGCTACAATTTTCGGTCGTCCTATGCCCCTCGAGCAAAGGACTTGCGGGGTGTAGCTTAGCCTGGTAGAGCGCTACGTTCGGGACGTAGAGGCCGGAGGTTCGAATCCTCTCACCCCGACCACACTTTTCACTGG
>JBEIHE010000010.1:0-40813 GCA_040381515.1 Polaromonas sp. | reverse complement strand
CGCTTGGTTGAGGAGGATCTGGCACAGCGCGTGGGCGTTTCACGCACTTCCATACGAGACAGCTTGCGGCGTCTGGCCGGAGAGGGCTTGCTACGCACCGAGGCGAATCGCGGCACTTTCGTGGCCGAACTCAGCGCGCCGGAGATCGACGAGATCTTTCAGTTGCGAGCGGTGCTCGAAGGCCATGCGACCTCCTTGGCTGCCTTGCATGGCCAGCCCAGCCATTGGGATCAACTCAGTCGCGAGGCGGACGCGATCGATGCCTTGCTATCGAAAGACCTGGACCCCAAGACTTTTTTCCTGGGCTTTCAGGCCAGCAACACGCGCTTTCACCAGATCCTGCTGGAAGCCAGTGGATCTCGCAGGCTGCAGGCACTTTCAAAGTCGCTGATCGAGTTGCCGCTAGTCACCATGAAGCAGCACAACTGGCCGGGCGAAGTACGTGTGCGAAGGTCCAACGAGCAGCACCGCGACATCATCGAGGCTCTGCGAGCTCGCGACCCCCTGCTGGCCAGGCTTCATGTTCAGTCTCACATCATCACCGCAAGGCCCAGGGCCATGGCTGAAGGCGCCCAAATGCCGGTGGCTCTCCTATGAACGATTTTTCACGCCCCGCTTCCATGGCCATCATCGTGACCGGCGGGGCTCGCGGCCTGGGCTGGGAGATGGCCGATGCTTTGCTGCAGGCAGGCCATCGGGTGCTGATCACAGGTGCACGCGAGCCTGATGCGCTTGAAGCGGCCTGCAGCGCATGGAACCAAGGTCAGGCCCAACCCCGAGCACTGTCCATGACGGCCGATGTATCCCGCTGGGACGACTGTCAGGCCGTGGCGCGACGCTGCGCAGACGAGTTTGGCCGCATCGATGGCCTTGTCAACAACGCAGGCCGCGGCATGCTGGAGATCAGCCCAACCTTCAATACCGAGCCGGCGCTGTTCTGGCAGGCCGATCCGCAAGGCTTTCGCAACATCGTGGATGCCAACGTGACGGGCGCCTTTCTGATGGCGCGGGCCTGCGTGCCTGTCATGGTGGCTCAGGGCTTTGGCCGCGTGGTCAATATTTCCACCAGCCAGGTCACCATGGTCCGCACCGGCTATTGCCCCTACGGGCCGAGCAAGGCGGCGCTAGAGGCAATGAGCGTGATCTGGGCCAAGGACCTGCAGGGACGCGGTGTATCGGTCAATGTCTTGCTGCCCGGTGGCGCTGCGGATACCCGCTTGCTGCCAGGCCATGGACCGAACCGACGAGGTGCCGACGGGCAACTGCTGTCGCCAGCCCTCATGCGCGCGCCCATCGTGTGGCTGATGTCGCGCGCCGCCCCCGCAGTGACCGGCCAGCGTTTTGTGGCACGCCTGTGGCCTGAGGGCCTGGACGATGAGGCGGCGGCGGCCAAAGCGCGCAGCGCGCCCCAGGAACTGCCCAGCCTCATGTAGGCCCGCACCACGCAGCACCATGAAGACCCAGCGCATCGGCCAATTCACTATCGATCGGGTGACCGAGTCTGAAGGTGCGTTCGCCCCGGTGGAGTTCGTGCTGCCCGATGTGGACATAGATCGCGTGCGAGCCCAGTCCGATTGGCTGATTCCTGATTTTCTTGACGCGCAGAATCAACTGGTGATGAGCTTTCACAGCTATGTCTTGCGTACGCCGCGGCACAACATCCTGATAGACACCTGCGTGGGCAATGACAAGGAACGACCAATGCGCCAAAGCTGGCACCGGCAGCAGTCTGGGTATCTCTCAGCTCTGGCTCGGGCCGGTCTAAAGCCCGAACAAATTGACTATGTGTGCTGTACGCATCTGCATGCCGATCACGTGGGCTGGAACACTCAGCTCGTCGACGGCCATTGGGTGCCTACCTTCAAAAATGCGCGCTATGTGTTCTCAGATGCCGAATATCGGCACTGGGAGCATGCTCATCGACTGGCCCTGAGCATGGGTCAGCCAGCGCCCAACCACGGGTCGTTTGCGGACAGCGTGCTGCCAGTGGTCGACGCGGGACAGGCGCTGTTTGTGGGGGACGGGCATGACTTTGAGGCAGGCGTCCGCCTTGAGCCTGCGCCTGGCCACACACCGGGCAACTGCGTGTTGCATGCCCGCAGCCAGGGCGAGCATGCGGTGTTCAGCGGCGACATCCTTCACACCCCGGTCCAATTGATTGACTTGTCCTGGTCCTCCAGGTTTTGTCACGACAGCGCGCAGGCCGAACACACGCGCCGGCGGCTTGTGGATGAGCTGGTCGATACCGCCTCTGTCCTGATGGCCGCGCACTTCCCCAGCCCGGTGGCGGGTCGCATTGCCAGTGCCGACCGCGGGTTTTGCTGGCGACCACACTCTCCGATCTGACCCTTTCCAAACTGAGCAGGTACCTCATGCACTATCCCTGGTCCCCCCTGATTAAGCGCAAGCCGCTGCGCTGGCCCGGCGGCAAGAAGCTGGCGGTCATCATCACCATGAACTGCGAGTACTGGGATCTGGTCCGCGATGACCCTGCCCCCAATTACGCGGGCGGGCCGCCCATGCTGCCCGATATGCTGCCCGGCAATGTGGCTGACTTTCCCAACTTCACCTGGCGCGAATATGGCCAGCGGGTGGGCGTGTGGCGTCTTTTTAAGCTGTTCCACGAAATGGGCGTGCCGATGTCGTGCACCATGAATGCCAAAACCGGACTGGAGCGGCCGGAGATGATCGAGTACGCCCTTGAGCGCGGTTGGGAGGTGGTGCCTCACAACTATGAACAGGGCGAATTGCTCACGCGCTACACCTTTGACATCGAAAAAGAGCGCTCGGTGATCGATGCCACGCTGGCCGTCTACGAAAAGGTGGTCGGTCGCAAGGCCAAGGGCTGGCTGTCTTCTTCACTGCGGGGAACACCCAATACGCCCGACCTGCTGGCCGAACGAGGCCTGAAGTTCTTCTGCGACTACATGAACGATGAGCAGCCCTATCTGATTCACACCCCCTCGGGGCCAATCGTCAATGTGCCCTACACCATTGAGGTCAACGACTTCACCTTTTTCCACCGGCGTGCAATGACCACCTGGGATGCGGCGCGCATGCTCAAGGATCAGTTTGATGAGCTCTACCGCGACGGCGCGGAAAGTGGTCGCCTGATGAGCGTGGGCCTGCATCCGCACGTATCGGGGCATCCTCATCGTATGCCCTGCTTTCGCGAATTTCTCGCCCACGCGAAGTCTCATCCAGATGTCTGGTGGACCACGCGTGAAGAAATCGCCGAGTGGTACCTCCTCAACCACCAATCCCACATCAGCTGAGGCCGACCATGCAATTGATGCAACAGATCGTCAATGGCCTGATGCTAGGTGGCATCCTGGCCTTTGTAGCGGTCGCTTTCACGCTGACCATCGGCATGCTCAACTTCTTGAACTTCACCATTCCGGCCCTGTTCATGCTGGCGGCCATGGTGACTTGGGCCTTGTCCACAGCAGGCCCCCACTTGTTCGGCGTGGGATGGCACTGGATCTATGCCGCCATGGCAGGCATCGGCGTGGTCATCGTGGCGTCGCTGATCATCGAGCGATTTACCTATCGCTACATGAAGGCCAGATTCGGCGATGCCACCGAGCACGCGCTTCCTCTGGTGAGTTCGCTGGGTTTTCTGATCGTCTTTGAGCACTTGGCCATGGCCCTGTGGAGCAGTGATCCGCAGCGCTTTGAGCTGCCCTTCAAGAACACCAGCATTCACGTGGGCGGCTTGATTTTCGGTATTCCTCACTTGCTCAGCCTGATCTCAGCCATCCTCCTGGTGGCCATTCTGACCACCGTGCTTAAAAGGACTCGTCTGGGGCGAGCGCTGCGCTCGATTGCTGAAAATCCCAACGCTTCCACCTTGATGGGCGTCGAGGTACAACGCATCGTGCCGGTCGTGTTCGTGATCGCCGGGGTGCTGTCGGCCCTGGCCGGTATCTTGTACGCGGCCAGCTACGGCACGGTGACGCCCTTCATGGGCGATGCGATTGCCACCGATGCGATTGCCGGCATGGTGCTGGGCGGACTGGGCAATATCTGGGGGGCGATTGCCGGAGGACTGTTGGTGGGGCTGGTCAAGGTCCTGGCAATTAGCACCTTCGGCGCTGAAATCGAGAAGATCCCGGTTTGGGGACTGCTTCTGCTGATTCTGGTCGTACGGCCACAGGGTCTGTTTGGTCACACGCAGATTGGAAAGGGCAAGTTCTGATGTCCGGTTATCTCAGTGGCCTGCTTGCGATGCTGGCCATCAATATCATCGTGGCCTATTCGGTCTTCGTGCCCGGGTCGGCCGGTTTGCTCAATCTTGGAGCGGCCGGTTTTGTGTTGGTCGGGGCCTACACCGCCGGCGCGCTCACTTCGCTCTATGAATTGCCCCTGGCCCCGGCCGTCATGCTGGGCTCGGCGATGGCGGGGCTGGTGGCCTTCCTGATTGCGTTTCCCATCCTTCGAACTCGCGGCATCTATATGGTGTTGGCGACATTCGCATTTGCCGAAGTGGTGGGCGGCGTGCTGCTCAACATACCGGCACTGGGCGGTGCTGCGGGACTGTCCGTTATGGCCTACGCCGGATTGCCAGTGGTCGTCCCCTGTGCCATTGGCACGGTGGTTTTCGTGGCCTGGCTGATGCGCACGCGATTTGGACTGTCTGTGCGGGCGATTCACGATGACGAGAGCGTGGCCCACCTTTTCGGCGTTCATCTGCGCATGACGCAGGTCATGGCCCTGACCATAGGCGGGGCGATCGGTGGTCTGGGAGGCGGTCTTTTGGTGCACCAGTTCAACTTCATCGACGTGCAGTCGACGGGTGTACTGTTCAGCATTTACGTCCTGCTCTACGTGCTGATGGGAGGCACTCAGACGGTTTGGGGGCCTCTCTTTGGCGCCGTGTTTTTCACGCTCGTGCCGGAGGTCCTGCGCAAGATGGCTGGACTTGATCCGTCGCTGAAATTTCTCGAAGGCGGCCGATATATCTTCTTCGGCGTGGCGGTGGTGCTGATCATGATGCTGCGGCCCGAAGGGGTGATCACCCGCACCCTGATTGAGCGCTGGAGCGGCTCAAGGAAAGCGCAGGTGCCAACATGAGCACGGTGATTGAACTGCAGGGGGTCAGCAAATCCTTCGGCGGCCTGAAGGTGATTGATGAGGTGAGCTTTTCGGTGCCTGCGGGCAGTCGCACAGCGCTGATCGGCCCCAACGGGGCGGGCAAGTCGACGATCTTCAACCTGATCTCGGGCGTCTATCCAATCGACAGCGGCCGCATCAGCGCCTTGGGTGAAGACATCACCCACATGTCGGTGGCCCATCGCGTGCGGCACGGCATTGCGCGGTCGTTCCAGAACATCCGGCTGATGCCACACCTCTCCACCCTGGAGAACGTCATGCTCGGCGAGCACCACCGCAGCCGCCCCTGGGAGCTGGTCACCAGCCGCAAGGCCAGCGAGAGAGCCCGGCAGACACTCGAGCGCGCGGGTCTGGGCACCTACCCCGGCCAAGTCGTGGCCGATCTGCCCTATGGCATCCAAAAGCGAATTGAGGTGGTGCGGGCCCTGATGGCCGAGCCCAAGGTTTTGTTGCTGGACGAACCGGCCGCTGGCCTCAACAGCGTCGAAACCGAGGAACTGCGCCGACTGCTTGAAAAGGTATCGGACGGCGGCGTAACCCTGTTGGTGGTGGAGCACGACATGCCCTTTGTGCGTCACCTTTGCAATCATGTGGTGGTGCTCAATTTTGGGCGCAAGATATTTGACGGCACGCCCGAAGCCGTCAAGCAAGATGCAGCGGTTCTTGAGGCTTATCTTGGAACACCCGATGCCATGGAGCGCCGTCATGCTTGAAGCCCGCGATCTCTGTGTCAACTACGGGCGCACCCAGGCGGTACAAAGCCTGTCCCTGAAGGTCGAGCGCGGTGAGATCGTCACGGTGCTCGGCGCCAACGGCGCAGGCAAGACCTCCCTGCTCAAGGCCCTGCAGGGTGTGGTCCGACCGGCCAGCGGTGAGGTGCTGTTCAAGGGTCAGTCCATCTTGGGTCACAGCGCAGCCAGGCGAGTGAGCCAGGGCCTGGTCATGGTGCCCGAGGGGCGCCAGATCTTCGTGAGCTTGACCGTTCATGACAACCTTCTGATGGGGGCTTACACCCGCAAAGACAAGGTCGATGCGGAGATAGACGCTATCTATCAGCGCTTTCCCAACCTGGCCAAGCGTCGCGACATGCCCGCCTCGGTGCTCTCAGGCGGCGAGCAGCAAATGCTGGCCATAGGCCGTGCCCTGCTGAGCCGGCCGGCCCTGATGATGCTCGATGAACCCTCTCTGGGTCTGAGCCCCTTGCTGGTCAAGGCCCTGTTTGAACTGATTGGCGAGCTCAACCGGGAGGGCTTGTCCATCCTGTTGGTCGAGCAAAACACACATATGGCCCTGGCTACCGCCCACAGGGCTTATGTGCTTGAACTTGGGCGGCTGGTTCTTCAAGGGGATGCCTCGTCGCTGGCCAATGACCCGCGCATGGCCGAGGCTTACCTGGGTTCTTGAAACATCAATGGAGTACACGATGAAGAAAAGACTGCTCGTTATTGCCAGCCTGGCAGCCAGCCTGGTGGCTCCCTCCTGGGCCCAGGACCTGGTTCTGGGACTCTCCCATGCCAAGACGGGGCGCTACTCGGGCGTTGCCGTAGGCACTGAAATTGCCGTGGACATCGCGGTGGCCGAGATCAACGCAGCCGGCGGCATCAATGGTCGCAAGATCCGGGTTGAAAAGTTCGACACTGGCGGTGATCCCAAGAATGCGCAAGTGGCGGTACAAAAATTCGCCGAGGACCTGCGCGCTCTGGGCGTGATCGGCCCCTTCTCGAGCCAAGAAGCCCAGGTTGGTTTTGCCGCTGGCGAGCGGCTTGAGATCGTGCAGATCCCCAATGCCGCCTCTGCGCCAGGGCTGACCAAGGATCGCAAATGGGCCTTCCGCGTGACCGAGGACGAAGGCAAGCAATTTGCCCGTCTGCTCAGGACCATGGGCACCAAAGGTGGCGTCACCAACAAGACCGCAGCGGTGATGTTCCCCAGCGACGAATTTGTCGGCAAGGCGCTGGCCGGCTGGATGCCCAATCTGCTTGAGGCCAATGGCTGGAAGATGGTGATTCCGGCCGAAGGTTTTGCCACCAATGCCACCGATCTGTCGCCGCACATTACCAAGCTCAAAGGCAACACGCCGGCGGTGCTCGCTTTTGCCGGCCTGCCCGAAGGCACCGCCAAGGTTATGAAGGAGTTGCGCCGGCAAGGTCACAACAGCATGCTGATCGGCGCGCAAATCTTTGCCGATCCCGACATCGCCAAGGTTCTCGGCAGCGACGGCGAGGGCGCCACTTTCGTCTCCTGGTACTGGTGGGACACCAACGAACGCACCCGCACTTTTGAGCGCAAGTTTCTGGAGGAGGCCAAGCGGCGCGGGGTAAACAAGTCGGGCGCCCATCACGTGGATGCCTCGGCCTATGACATCGTTTACGTATTTGCTGATGCGATGCGCCGCGCTGGCGTGACCGGTGATGCGGGCAGGGTCAAGGCAGAGCGTACCGCCATCCGCGATGCGCTGCGCACCACCCAAATCACGGGCGTGACTGGCAATCTCTGCTTTGGCAAGGACGGCGACTCTGAACTGCCTGCCTACATCATTCGGATCCGCAATGGCCAGCGCACCCTGCTGGACAGCCACGCGCCCGATTCGTGCAAGTGAGTTCAATAAGCGTCTGGAATGCGCAGGCCTTCGAAGGCCTGCGCTTGGTGCTCGCTGGCGGCTGTGGCGGCATAGGCCGGCATCTCGCCAAGCAGGCTCAAGGCCTTGGCGCTCGGGTCTGTGTACTGGACTTGCCTGAGTCGATCGAGCGCCATGGCCGGGGATTGGCCACATGCTTTCCCATGGACGGCAAGAGCGCAGAATCGGTCCAGCAGGCCATGGATCAGGCGGCGCTTGAGCTCGGAGGAATCGACTCGTGCGTGAACCTCGTCGGTTATATGAGCGAGGCCAAAGCGCTGGCCCAGACGCCCACCGAGGTCTGGCAGGACGTGATGCGAGGCAATCTCGATGCGGCCTTCTTCATCTCGAGAGCGGCCCTGCCCCACTTGCACCGCAGTCAGAAGGGCAGCTTGCTGCACGTCGCCTCGGGCCTGGGCGCCTGGGCCAGACCCATGTTTGGCGCCTACGGACCGGCAAAGGCAGGCATGATCCTCATGGTCCGCGAGCTCGCGCTGGAAAACGCGCCAAGGGTCAGGGTCAATGCGGTAGCGCCTGGAGCGGTCGATACCGCGTTCTTGCGCGGCGGCACCGGGCGCTCCGATGAGTCGGCCACCCCCACCCTCGATCCGACGGCGTACGGAAAGGTCGTTCCTTTGGGGCGCATGGCGGTTCCGCAGGATGTGACCGATCCGATCCTGTTTCTGATCAGCCCGGCCGCCAGCTACGTCACCGGTCAAACGCTTCAGATCAACGGCGGCACTTACATGCCCTGAACGGGCTCATTTGGCGAGGGACTTCCGATGAACATCATGCGGCCCTTTGAACCTTCCGCGGCGCTTGTTCAGCGCGTCATCGCAAGGCGAGGCCGTTTGCACGCCTTCGAGACCCTGGCGCCGCGTCGCACTGCGCTGGTGGTGGTGGACATGCAAAACAGCTTCGTCCAGGAGGGGGGCGGGCACGCCTGGGTGCCGGCTGCCGCAGCCACCTGTCCCACCATCAATCGTCTGGCTGAGGGTCTGCGCTCGCTCGGCGGCACGGTGGTCTGGATCCTCAACACCTACACGCCCGAATCAGAACAAACCTGGTCGCACTTCCATCGTGAACTGTCCTCGCCGCAGGGCCATGCCTTGCGCAGCCGCAGCATGAGCGAGGGTCATCCGGGCCATGCCCTGTATGCCGATCTTCGCCCTGCTCCGCAGGATTGGCGAATCAAGAAGAATTTCTACAGTGCCTTCATTCAGGGTTCATCGGACCTGCATGAGCGGCTTGAGGCGCAAGGGATCGACACCGTGCTGATTGCGGGGACGGCCACCAACGTCTGCTGCGAGTCCACCGCTCGAGACGCCATGGTGCTCAACTACCGCACGCTGATGGTCTCTGATGCGTGCTCGGCCATGAGCGTGGAAGAGCACGAAACCTGCCTGTCGAGCTTTCTCTTCAATTTCGGCGATGTGCAAACAACGGACCAGGTGTTGACTCGACTGTCTACCGGCAGCCCCGCCTGATGGGCGGCGTTGAGGATTAAAAAAGCCGCCCAAGGGCGGCTTTTTTGTCGGAGCAAAGTCTGCTTACAGCGGGACTTTCTTGCCATCCTTGTACGAATACAAAGAAATCGCGGCGTTCCTGAGTTCGCCGTTGGGCTCAAAGGCAATCACGCTGGTCACGCCCCTGAAATTGGTCTTGGGCAGATGCGCGGTGTAGACCTTGGGATCGACCGAGTTGGCCCGCTTCATCGCGTCGACCAACACAAAAGCAGCGTCGTAGGTGTAAGGGCTGTAGACCTGGAACTGGTTGGGGTACTTGGCGTCGTACCGCTTTTTCCAGGCGTCCCCTCCGGGCATCTTGCCCAGAGAAGCACCGCCTTCGGCGCAGATCACATTGTTGAGCGTCTTGGCGCCGCCGGCAAGCTTGGCGATCTCGGTGGTGCAAATGCCGTCACCGCCGAAATAGCGGACCTTGGCCATGCCCAGCTGCTCCATCTGACGCAACATCGGACCGGCCTGAGGATCCATGCCGCCAAAGAAGATGGCATCGGGATTCTTGGCTTTGATGGCCGTCAGGATGGCCATGAAGTCGGTCGCCTTGTCGTTGGTGAACTGTTCGTCGATCACCTGCATGCCCTTGGCCAGCGCGGTGCGCTTGAACACCTCGGCCACACCTTGGCCATAGGCCGTGCGGTCGTCGATGATGGCCACACGCTTGAGCTTGAGCGTGTCGGCTGCGTAATTGGCCAGCCCGGACCCGAGCGCATTGTCATTGGCGATGATGCGGAAGGTCGTCTTGTAGCCGGGACGAGTGAGATTGGGATTGGTCGCCGCGCCCGTGACATGCGGAATGCCGCAGTCGTTATAGATTTTGGACGCCGGGATGGTGGTGCCGGAGTTCAGATGGCCCACGACTCCAGCCACCCTGGAATCGCACAACTTTTGAGCCGCAGCAGTGCCCTGCTTGGGGTCTGCAGCATCGTCCTCTGCAACCAGTTCAAAACGAATGCGCTTGCCCCCAATGGTGATGTTTTGTCCATTGAGGTCCTCAATAGCCATGCGAACACCGTTTTCGTTGTCACGGCCGTAGTGGGCTTGCGGCCCTGAGGTGGGGGCCACATGGCCAATCCGGACCACCTGGACATCCTGGGCCCAGGCAAGGCTGCCAACGGCCATCAGGCCGGCGAGCATCACGGTGTTGAATTTCATTTGCATGAAGACTCCTCCATAAGCAGAAAAAAGCAAGATTTTGGAGTGTTGGCCTTTACTCGGATCGCCGAACTTAGTCCTCCACCCCTGTTGGAAAGTGCATTGTGCCCCAAGCTGCTCTTGCCACCATGCCCCTGCCTATAACGGTCAGGCCGGACTTTTCCTCTTGACAGTCATTGTCTATAACAAAGGGGCGCTCAGCCTTAACGACCGCCTCGGTCATGCGGCTCTATCGAGAACCCTCTGGCCTGATAGTCCCGCCAGCGCTGCCGCCCCGCCTGCGCATCGGCCGGATCGGTGCCGACCAGCTCAAGCCAACGCCGCACCGGGCCGGCACCCTGGGGCAAGAGGGTGCCCCAATTGATCAGCACCTGCCGATCATGAGTCCCAGGTACCGAATCGGCCAGCCAAATGGCGGTGGATGCCCGGGTTAACGGGGAGGCGTCCATCCGGCAGTGAGGCAAAAAGGAACCGGGATCGTCTGACCACAAGCGTTGATCCAGAGCAAGCAGCTGGTCCGCTGGGCAGACCACCAGCGCCGTCATGTCTCGGTCCAACACCTTTTGAAGCAGGCGGGCAAGGTAGCGAGCCTTGTCGGCGATGTTGTAATGAAACTCAACCCGCGTCATGAGCTCATCGGCTGGCCCGTTTGGCATTGGAACGGACATTGCGGGAGTCAGCCTGGGCCAGCAGATAGTGCACCAGCAGTCCGACGGGTCTGCCGGTCGCACCCTTGGCCGCACCGCCCTTCCACGCAGTGCCCGCAATATCCAGATGAGCCCATGGATAACGGCTGGCAAAGCGCTGTAGGAACTTGGCGGCGGTCACTGACCCAGCCGCCCTGCCGGCGACGTTGGCGACATCCGCGAAATTGGTCTTCAGGCCCTCGGCATACTCATCGTCCAAGGGCATGCGCCAGCACGGGTCTAGCGCCGCCTCTCCGGCCTCACTCAAGGCCTGAGCCAGGGAGTCGTCGCTGGAAAACAGGCCCGAACGAACCGCCCCTAGCGCGATGACACAGGCTCCGGTGAGAGTCGCCACATCGATCACGGCTCGGGGCTTAAAGCGCTCGGCGTAAGTCAGGGCGTCGCACAGAATCAGTCGCCCCTCGGCATCGGTGTTGAGCACCTCGATGGTCTGCCCGCTCATGCTGCGCACCACATCGCCGGGTTTGACGGCCTTGCCGTCGGGCATGTTCTCACAGGCGGGAATCAGGCCAACCACATTGATCGCAGGCTGCAGTTCCGCCACGGTCCGCAACGTACCCAGGACACTGGCCGCCCCGCACATGTCGAACTTCATCTCGTCCATCTCAGGGGCCGGCTTGATGGAAATGCCCCCGGTATCAAAGGTAATACCCTTGCCCACGAGCACCACAGGGGCCTGGCTTCGCGGCGCTCCGGAATAACGCATGACGATAAAGCGAAGCGGCTCTTGGGAGCCCCGAGCGACCGCCATGAAGGAGCCCATGCCAAGACGGGCCACCTCGCGAGGACCGAGCACCTCCACCCGCATACCCTTGAACCTCGCGAGTTCACGCGCCGCTTGGGCCAGCAACGTGGGCGTGGCGTGATTGGGAGGACGATTGCCCCACTCCCGGGCCATTTCAAGGCCCTTGGCGGTGGCGCAGGCCGCATCGAAAGACCGGCGCGCAGAGGCCTGGGCGACCACGCCCAGAACCACCTGTTGTGGCCCGGTCGGAGCCGGTTTGGACTTGGTCAGACGATAGGTGTAAGAGGCATCGGCACAGGCCAGCACAGCCGCTTGCACCGACGCGGCGGCCTCGGCCGCCTCGGCGCCAAGCCATGACAGGCTGACGATCACCTTCTGGGCCGTGCTGGACTTCAGAGACCCCATGGCCGCAGTGACGGCCGACTTGATATTGCGGGGACTGCCCGCCCCCACCCCAGCCAGGATGAGCCGCGTGGCCCGAAGCCCCACCGGCTGATAGGCCTGCAGCAGCCTACCCGGTTCCGCCTCGAAATGTCGGGCCTTGAGCGCCTGCTGAATCAGTCCGCTGAGCGCATCGGGCTGGGCTTGTACGGCCGAAGGTACGAGCACGATCAGTGCATCACAGCGTTCGGCCGCAGTACGCGGCCGGCTCAGGGTCTTGAGTTCAAAGTCCATAATGGGGGCTAAGGTTCATTCAGGATACGACGCGCCATGTTATTCCAATCATCGCTTCGCAAGGAATTGGCGCGAAGTTTTGGGGCTACTTTGGTGGTTCTGGTGACCATCATTCTGACCATCGTGCTGATTCGCACGCTGGGCCTGGCCTCCAAGGGACAGGCCAACCCCCAAGATGTGCTTCTGCTGATGGCCTATGCCACCCTGGGGCGCTTGCCCACCATCCTGAGCCTGTCCCTGTTCATTGCCATCCTCAGCACCCTCTCCCGCATGTACCGTGACAGTGAAATGGTGGTCTGGTTTGCCAGCGGTCGCGGGCTGGCCAGCTTCGTGGCCCCCGTCTTGCGCTTTTCATGGCCAGTGCTGGTGGTCATTGCCGTTTCGGCCCTGTGGCTATGGCCTTGGACCAATGAGATGACGCAGGACCTGCGCAGTCGCTACCAGCAAAGAAGTGATCTGGACCGGGTGGCGCCGGGTCAGTTTCAGGAGTCCTCAGACGGCTCTCGCGTGTTCTTCATTGACCGAGATTCGAAGGAAAAGAGCGGCAACGACATCTTTATTTCCACCAAGGACAAGCAATCGCGTGCGGTGGTGACGGCTCAATCGGGTCAGATCCAAGTGCTGGACTCCAGCCAGATTCTGGAACTCCAGAGTGGCCAGCGGATGGAGATGCAGTTGGATGGCAGCAAGGGCTCGACCGCGTTGCGTATCAGCCAATTCGAGACCTATGGGACTCGAATCAGCGCGGCCAAGCCCAGTGCCATCGATTTGACGTCTTACAAGTTTTTGCCCACCTCCGACCTGATTGAAACACCCAGCCGGCCCAATCTGGGTGAATTGGCCTGGCGCCTGGGGCTGGCGCTCTCCGGGCTGAATTTGGTTCTGCTGGCCATCGCCATGGCGCATTCAAATCCCAGAGCCGGGCGGAGCAGCCGGCTCATTTTGGCCCTGTTCACCTTTTTGGTTTACAGCAACCTGATGACGCTGAGCCAGAACTGGGTGGCCTTCGGACTGATCGAATTTTCGACCCTCATGCTCGCCTTGCATGGCGGATTCTTGTTGGTGGCTCTGACATGGCTGTTAAGTCGGCACAGGGGATGGGCCATTGCGCATCCCGCCTCGTGGATCAGAGCGCGGCGCCAAGTACGGAGTCTGGCGTGAAGACCCTGCGCAAACTGATCTACGGCGAGACCCTGCTGTCGATTGCCCTGATCACCATCGGTTTTCTGACCTTATTCACCTTCTTCGACCTGGTCGAGGAACTGCAGAATCTGGGACGCAGCAATCCAATTGATGGCCGAACATATGAGATGCGGCACGCGTTTCTGTATGTGACGCTGATCGCGCCGAGCCGTCTGTATGAACTCCTTCCGATTTGCGTTCTGATCGGTACCATCTTCGTGATGGCCCGGCTCGCCCAGAGTTCCGAGTACACGATTCTCAGAACCAGCGGTCTCGATCCCTGGCGAGCCCTGCGCCTGCTGATGACCATGGGTGGATTTTTCGTGGCGCTGGCCTTTGTGGTGGGGGACTATGTGGCCCCGGCGGCGGATAAGGCGTCGCAGTTGCTCAAGGCCCGTTATCTGGGTCGGATCACCTTAGGACAGACCGGTGCCTGGTTGCGCGAAAAGCAGGATCAGGTCAGTTATGTGGTCAACGTCAAGGCCCTGACCCCAAGCAATGAAATGCAGGGCATTGAAATTCATGGCTTTGACGCAAAGGGGCAGGTCAAGTCCATGATGCAGGCGCAATCAGCCCGCTTTGAAAACGACGGGGCCTGGCTGCTCGAGCGGGTGCAGGTGATGCAAATCGGGACCTCAGGCGAGGCCGCTCGCGCCAGCCCCTCCAGTGGCCCCGGGGGGACCGCCATGGAGAGTAAAACCTTAGAGACCCTCCGGTGGAACACCGGCATCAGCTCAGAGATGGTGGCCGCGACCTTGCTGCGGCCAGACCGTATGAGCGCCCTGGACTTGTTCAGCTACATCCGGCATTTGAAGGCCAATGGTCAGTCCGCCCAGCGATACGAGATCGAGTTCTGGAAGAAGGTGTTTTATCCCCTGAGCTGCCTTGTGATGGTCATCCTCGCCCTGCCTTTTGCCTACTTGCACATGCGATCAGGCGGCATATCGGCCTATGTTTTTGCCGGGGTGATGATCGGCATCAGCTTTTTCATGATGAACAACATCGCGGTCTACGTCGGCAATCTCGGACAGTGGAAACCCTGGGTGGCGGCGGCCCTGCCCGGCTTGGTCTACACCGCGGCCTCACTGAGCGCCTTTGGATGGTTGGTCCTCAGACGCTAGCTTGTCCCAATCGCCGCGCCACCACGCGCGGGTTCATGTAGCCTGGAGCGCGGGCGGCACGCCTTCAAACGAAAAGGCATAATAAAGCGATTGTTTATTTCTTCTGCGACATGAACCTGCACCAGTTCCGCTTCGTACAAGAGGCAGCCCGGCGCAAGCTGAACCTGACCGAGACCGCCAAGGCCCTGCACACCTCGCAGCCGGGCGTCTCCAAGGCGATCATCGAACTCGAGGAGGAACTCGGAGTGGAGATCTTCTCTCGGCATGGCAAGAGGTTGAAACGGGTCACAGAGCCCGGCGAGCATGTCTTGCGAAGCATCGAACTGATCATGCGCGAGGTGGGAAATCTCAAGCGGATCGGTGAGCAGTTTTCTGCGCAGGACAGCGGCACGCTTTCAATTGCCACCACGCATACCCAGGCGCGATACGTGCTTCCCCAGCCGGTGGCACGCCTGCGAGAAGCTTTCCCCAAAGTCAATGTCAGCTTGCATCAGGGATCCCCGGCCCAGGTGGCCCAGATGTTGATTGACGAGGTGGCCGAAGTGGGGATAGCCACCGAATCGTTGACGGAATACGAGGAACTGGTAACCCTGCCTTGCTATGAGTGGCAGCACATGCTGGTCATGCCCAAGGACCATCCGCTGACCGAGCGCAGCCGCATCAAGCTCGAGGACTTGGCTGAACAATCCTTGATTACTTATCACCCCTCATTTACAGGCAGAACCCGAATCGATCAGGCTTTCGCCGCGCAAAAGCTGCAACCGCGTATTGCCTTGGAGGCCATCGACTCCGACGTACTCAAAACCTACATTCGACTCGGCCTGGGCGTTGGAATCGTCGCTGAAATGGCCCTGCTTGAAGAAGACAGCAAGGATTTGGTGGCCCGACCTGCCGGCGCCCTGTTTGGTATGAACGTGACGCGATTGGCCTTCAAGCGCGGCGCCTATCTCCGAAATTTTGTTTATCAATTTGCCCAGTTGGTCAGCCCCAAGCTGGAGCGCGATCTGATCGTCCAGGCCATGTCGGGCCGACCGGGCGGTCTCGGTCGCTGATCCAGCAGGGCATCCCTCCCCCCGTTCTTTTTCAATTTCAATGACAACATGAACGCCGTCCTTGATCGCACCCCCCTTGTAAACAGTCGGCTGCCCCAAGTGGGCACCACCATCTTCACTGTCATGTCGGCCCTGGCTTCCGAAAAAGGGGCTGTGAATCTGGGACAAGGCTTCCCGGATTTCGGCTGCGACCGCGCGCTAACGGGGGCGGTGACCGACGCGATGAACGCCGACCTGAATCAGTACCCTCCCATGGCCGGCATCCCGAGCTTGCGTCAGGCGGTTTCAGAAAAGATCGCGACGCTTTACGGACGCACTTACAACCCCGAGAGCGAGATCACCATTACGGCCGGTGCCACTCAGGCGATCATCACGGCCATCCTTGCGGTTGTGCACCCGGGTGACGAGGTGATCGTGCTGGAGCCGTGCTACGACAGTTACGTACCCAATATTGAATTGGCCGGTGGCGTGGTGGTTCGAGTGCCGCTGCGGCCTGGCAGCTTCAGACCCGACCTGGACAAGATCAGCTCGGCCATTACGTCTCGCACACGTGCCCTTCTGATCAACACCCCTCACAACCCCAGCGCCACCGTCTGGACCCGTGAGGAACTGCTGCGGCTACAGGATATTCTGGCGCCTACCGATGTCTTGCTGATCAGTGATGAAGTCTATGAACACATGGTCTTTGATGCACCCGATCGCACCCATCACAGTGCGGCCAGTCTGCCAGGCCTGGCAGCGCGCGCTTTTATCGTCAGCAGCTTTGGCAAGACCTACCATGTCACCGGGTGGAAGATTGGCTATGTCGCAGCGTCCGCGGCGCTGACTCAGGAGTTCCGCAAGGTACACCAGTTCAATGTGTTCACGGTCAACACCCCGATGCAACATGCCCTGGCCCACTACATGAAGAACCCGCAGCCCTATCTGGAACTGCCGGCTTTCTACCAGCGCAAGCGCGATCTCTTCCGCCGGGGACTTGAGAAAACCCGCTTGCGATTGCTGCCCAGCGAAGGCAGTTATTTCCAGTGCGTCGACATCTCGCAAGTCAGCGATCTGAACGAGGCCGATTTCTGCAAGTGGCTGACGACCGACATCGGCGTGGCGGCCATTCCCTTGTCGGCCTTCTATGGCGACGGCTTCGATCAAAAGGTGGTGCGCTTTTGCTTTGCCAAGAAGGATGAGACGCTGCACAAGGCACTCGAGCGCCTGGCCAGGCTCTAAGAAGCTCGCAAGCTCATCGTCGCCGGGACGTGAATCCCAAAGCGAGGGGCCCAAAGGGTGTACGGCATGGGAGCGCCGCCGCCTTAGGCGCTGATCGATGGGCGCTCAGCCAGCAAGGCTCGCCAGCGCTGTAGATTTGGATGCCGTTCGTCAGGTTTGAGCTTGATGATGCGCGCAAAGTCCACCGCCACCACGGCCGTGATGTCCGCCACGGTGAAGACCTCGCCCGCCACATACCGGCGGCGAGCCAGCAGGGCATCGAGTGAATCGAAAAAACGCTGCGCCCGAGCCAGTCCGCGCTGCGCCAATTCGGGAATCTGGGCATAGTTCACCGGACCCGGCAAGGCGCGATCGACCATGCCTGGCGAGCTGTTACGCAGCGCCTCGGCAATTGGCATCAGTCCCTCAAACTCCATGCGCCAGTTCAGACTGGCGATCTCGGCCTTCTCTTGCGGTGTTCGGCCTATCAAAGGCGGCTCTGGGTATTGCGCCTCGAGATAGGCCGCAATGGCCGCGTTGTCCGTCAAAGTCAGACCGCTGTCCAAACGCAAGGCGGGCACCGTACATTGCGGATTGATTTGCCGGTAGGCATCCCCCAGCTGCTCACCCGAACGGAGATCAACCTGGACCGTCTCATGCGGCACGCCCTTCTCAGCCAGAAAAAGGCGTGCCCGGCGCGGATTGGGCGCGGTGGCGCAGTCGTAGAAGGTGATCATGAGGTGGCTTGCAGTTTGTCCTGGGTGCGATTGAGAAAATCACTTGCATCGTGGCGCTCGTGCAACTGCATGCTGAGTTCGCCCCGCACCCGATTGACCATACGGCCACGTTGGACTGCGGGCCTGTCGGACAGCTCATCGGCCCAGCGCCGCACGTGGGTGTATTCCTGCACTTGCAAAAACTCAGCCGCGTCGTAGAGCTCACCCCGAGCCATGCCGCCATACCAAGGCCAGATCGCGATATCCGCGATGGTGTACTCATCCCCGGCCACAAAGCGGTTGTGCGCCAGGCGCTGGTTAAGCACATCCATCTGTCGCTTGGTCTCCATCGCGTAGCGGTCGATGGCGTATTCAATCTTGACCGGTGCATAGGCATAAAAATGGCCAAAACCGCCGCCCAGAAAGGGCGCGCTGCCCATCTGCCAGAACAGCCAGGATAGGCATTCGGCGCGCCGGGCCGGATCGGTAGGCAACAGGGCGCCAAATTTTTCAGCCAGGTACATCAAGATGGCGCCGGACTCAAAAACCCGGACCGGCCGATCCTGGCTGCAATCGAGCAAGGCTGGAATCTTAGAGTTGGGATTGACTTCGACAAAGCCGCTGCCGAACTGCATGCCCTCCTGAATGCGAATCAGCCAGGCATCGTATTCAGCGCCAGTATGGCCCAGCGCCAGCAGCTCCTCCAACATGACCGTGACCTTGATGCCGTTGGGTGTGCCCAAGGAATACAACTGCAGAGGATGCTTGCCCCGGGGCAAGGTCTGCTCATGGGTGGCCCCGGCCACCGGCCGATTGATAGAGGCAAAGCGGCCTCCGTTGGCCTTGTCCCAGGTCCAGACCCGGGGCGGAACATAAGAATGCGTGTCAGACATGAATCACCTTCGAGGAGTGGGGCTAGGCTGGAGGACCCGAAACCCGCGCCAAGCCCAATAATAGGCCTCATCGACAAGTCGGACTGGGATGGACTCGGCGCAGGAGAATGCGCACGCTTGGCGCTCTTGAATAAAAGAACAAGGAAAATCGGCAAATCTTTCGATAAGCTTGAGTCCCCTCATCAGAAGCAATGGCAACGCCAAGCCCCGTGGCAAGCGTTGCTCCCGATCCAGCCGAGTGACTGATTGCTAACGCCATGACCTCTCAACAGACCCCTGACCACCGCATCGCCTCCACCGTGGACCAGACACTGGCCCGTCTCGGCGTGCCCCGCCCCGACTATCAGAGCGGGGATCTGCTGGTGCATTCACCCATCACTGGAGAACGCATCGCGTCGGTGCGGCAAACCACCCGAGCGCAGGCCGACGAACGCATCGCGGCCGCCCACCAGGCATTTCTAGCCTGGCGCGAAGTACCTGCGCCCCGGCGGGGCGAATTGGTGCGTCTTCTGGGCGAGGAGTTGCGTGCCGCGAAGACCGAACTGGGCGAACTCGTCACCTTGGAGGTAGGCAAGACCCCAAGCGAAGGTCTCGGCGAAGTGCAGGAGATGATTGACATCTGCGATTTTGCGGTGGGCCTGTCACGTCAGCTCTACGGACTGACACTGGCCACCGAACGCCGCGCGCACCGCATGATGGAAACCTGGCACCCGCTGGGGGTCTGTGGCGTGATTTCAGCCTTCAACTTTCCGGTGGCCGTCTGGTCCTGGAATGCGGCCCGGGCCCTGGTGTGCGGCGATCCGGTGGTCTGGAAGCCCTCTGAAAAAACGCCTCTGACCGCGCTGGCCACGCAGGCCATCCTGCAACGGGCGCTGGCTCGCTTTGGCAAGGACGCGCCTGAGGGACTGTGCGCCGTCTTGGTCGGTGGCCGGGAGATGGGTCAGCTGCTGGTCGAGGACCCAAGGGTGGCGCTGGTCTCGGCCACCGGCTCTACGGCCATGGGACGCGATGTGGGCCAGAAGCTGGCAGCGCGGTTTGCGCGCAGCATTCTCGAGCTTGGCGGCAACAACGCGGCCATCGTCACCCCATCGGCCGATCTGGACTTGACCTTGCGAGCGGTCGCCTTTGCCGCCATGGGCACGGCGGGACAACGCTGCACCACGCTGCGGCGTTTGATCGTCCACGAAAGCATCTACGACCAGATCGTTCCCCGACTCATTGCGGTCTATGCCAAGGTCGGCGTGGGAGACCCGCGTCAACCCGGCCATCTGGTAGGGCCCCTGATCGATGCGCGGGCCCTCCAGCAGATGCAAACCGCATTGGGTCAGGCCCGCGCGCTGGGAGGGACGGTCCATGGGGGTACTCGGGTCGAATGGCCGGGATGCCCGCAGGCAAGCTATGTACGACCGGCTCTGGTCGAAATGCCCTCGCAGCAAGGCCCGGTCCTGCACGAGACTTTTGCGCCCATTCTCTATGTGATGCGCTACCAGCAGCTGCAAGAAGCCATAGCGATGAACAACGCGGTTGGTGCCGGACTGTCTTCTTCCCTCTTCACCCTCGACATGCGGGAGGCCGAGCTGTTCTTGTCAGCCGGCGGCTCCGACTGCGGCATTGCCAATGTCAACATCGGTCCGGGCGGCGCCGAGATCGGCGGTGCCTTCGGCGGCGAAAAAGAAACCGGCGGTGGCCGGGAGGCGGGGTCGGACAGTTGGAAAGCCTATATGCGTCGCGCAACCAATACGATCAACTACTCGACCGAATTGCCCTTGGCCCAGGGAGTCACCTTCGACATCGACTAAGACACAGGCCCTTGATCGGCCACAACAGAACCTGCGACTGAAGGCCTGTATCAGTCGCTCAGTTGCAACCACGCTTTTTCCAGCCGCTTGACGCTGACCGGCTGCGGGGTGCGAAGTTCCTGCGCGAAAAAACTCACGCGCAGTTCTTCAAGCAGCCAGCGAAATTCGAGCATGCGAGCGTCTTGTACGCCTTTGCGCTCGGCCACCAGACGCCAGTAGCGTTGGTCCTGCGTTTTGAGTTCGGTCATGCGCTGCGCATCGCGCGCGGGATCAGCGCGCACTTTGTCCAAGCGCAGGGTGATGGCTCTGAGATAGCGCGCAAAGTGCTGCAGCTGCGGCCACGGGGTGGCAGCGAGGAATTGCTTGGGCATGAGGCGCTGCAGTTGCGCGGTGCAGTCCGCCGTGGCCTCGGGCGCGTTCCTGGTGTCCTTTATTTTGCGAGTCGCGCTGGCGTATTCAAGAAGAATCACGCCGGCCAAGCGCTCCACTTCATTGGCGATCAGGGTCAAGCGGCCCCTGCCCTCCTCCAGGCGCTTGCGGAAGGCGGCATCAAGGGTGGGCAGTGGATCTTGCAAAAAGGCGCGGTCGATGGCGACGTCAATAATCTGGCTTTTCAGCTCATCGGTGGTGCCCAAAGCCATGTAGGCGACCGACATTTTTTGGAGATCGGGGATATTCTTTTCGAGGTACTTGAGTGCGTCCTTGATCTGCAACGCGAACAGGCGAGCCAGGCCTTTGCGGTGTTTGGTGGCCGCCACCTCGGGCTCGTCAAAAACTTCGATGGTGACGGCATCACCGCCATCGACCAGGGCGGGAAAGCCAACAAGGGTTTGACCGGCTTTGCGGATCTCCATCAGTTCAGGGAGTTCGCCGAAGGTCCAGCTGGTGTATTTCTGGTCGGCTGATTGAGCACTGCGCTTCTGGGGGGAATCAGATGGCGCCGCTTTGGGTGAGGCGTCAATTGTTCTTCTCTCCGCCTCGCTTCCCGCGCTCAAGTTGCCTTTGAGTTGAGCCAAGGCCTGGAAGGCACCTCGGGCTTTACTGCCCCATTCAGCCTTAAGAGCACCAAGGTTGCGGCCCATGCCGAGCTGGCGGCCGTGCTCGTCGACCACGCGCAGATTCATGAACAGGTGGGGGCTGAGCATATCGAGCTTAAAGTCGGCACGCTTGACATCCAGGCTGGTCTCATCGCGCACCTTCCTGAGCAGCGCATCGGTGAGCGAACCGGCGCCAAAGACTTCGGGCTCACTGAGCTCGCCGGCCAGGCGTGCGGCACTTTCGGGCAGGGGCACAAAGCGGCTGCGTGGCTTTTGCGGCAGGCTCTTGAGCAGGGCCTGAACCTTGTCCTTGAGCATGCCCGGCACCAGCCATTCACAACGGTCTTCACCCACCTGATTGAGCACAAAAATTGGTACCTCGACGGTCACCCCATCCCTTGCATCTCCGGGCTCATGCAGATAACTGGCCTTGCAATCCACACCACCCAGCCGGACGGTTTTAGGGAAAGCCTGCGTAGTGATGCCCGCGGCCTCGTGGCGCATGAGTTCTTCGCGCGTAAGGTACAAAAGACGAGGATGGCTGGGCGCGGTGTCTTTCCACCAACGTTCGAAGGCAGCGCCGTTATGAATGTCGGCAGGCACCTGCTGGTCATAAAAGGCGAAGATCAACTCCTCGTCGACCAGGACATCCTGTCGCCTCTGCTTGTGCTCGAGATCTTGTACCTGCGCCACAAGTTTTTGATTGGCCGCCAGAAAAGGCAGCGGGGTATCCCAATGACCGGCCACCAAGGCCTCGCGAATGAAAATTTCGCGCGCACCTTCGGGATCGAGCAACCCGAAATTGGCCCGTCGGTTGTTGTAGATCACCAGTCCATAGAGCGTGGCGCGCTCCAATGCGGTGACCTGGGCGGCCTTCTTCTCCCAGTGCGGGTCGAGCAGCTGCTTCTTCAGAAGATGGCTGCCAATTTCTTCAATCCACTGGGGTTCGATCGTGGCCATGCACCGACCAAACAATCGAGTGGTCTCTACCAATTCAGCGGCCACGATCCAGCGGCCAGGCCGCTTAGAAAGCCGAGCTCCTGGGTGTCGGTGGAACTTGATGCCACGCGCACCCAGGTAGAAATCATCCTCGTCGCTCTTGCATCCGATATTGCCCAACAGGCCAGACAGCAGTGAGAGGTGCAGTTGCTCATAACTGGCTGGCTGGGAGTTGATCTTCCAGCCCTGCTCATGGACCACACTGAGCAGCTGCGAGTGGATGTCACGCCACTCACGCACACGTCGTACATTGATGTAGGTCTCGCGCAGCAGGTTCTCATACTGGCGATTGGAGAGCTTGTGCTGCGCAGCAGGTTCTGCTGTGCTCTGGGGCACCGCACCGGTCCCGGAAGCTACCCTGCCGGTAGCCAGGGGCTGTAATGGCCGGCCGGGATGTCCGCCGCGGGCGTCATGGATCCAATTCCAAAGTTTGAGATAAGAGACAAATTCGCTTTTCTCGTCATCAAATCTGGCCTGCTGTTGATCCGCCTGGGCCTGCTTGTCCAGCGGACGATCACGCACATCCTGTACGCTCAGCGCACTGGCAATAATCAGTACCTCATGCAGAGAGCGTCGCTCTCTGGCTTCGAGGAGCATGCGACCGACCCGCGGATCAAGTGGCAGCTTGGCCAGCATCTGCCCCAGGGGGGTGATCTGATGGGTCTCGTCTACGGCCCCCAGCTCCCCGAGCAGTTGGTAGCCATCGGCAATGGCCCGTCTCTGGGGTGGCTCAATGAAAGCGAAGTCTTCCACCGCGCCGAGCGCCAGCGCTTTCATACGCAGAATCACCGCCGCCAACGAACTGCGCAAAATTTCAGGATCGGTGAATTGGGGTCGGCTTTTGAAATCGGCCTCTTCGTACAACCGTATGCAGATGCCCTCCGCCACCCGACCGCAACGCCCGGCGCGCTGGTTGGCCGCTGCTTGCGAAATAGGCTCCACCAACAGCTGTTCGACCTTGCTGCGAAAGCTGTAGCGCTTGATCCTTGCGGTTCCGTTGTCAATGACATAACGGATGCCGGGCACCGTCAGAGAGGTTTCGGCCACATTGGTGGCCAATACGATCCGTCTCCGTCCGTGGGTTTCAAAAACACGATCTTGCTCGGCTTGCGACAGGCGAGCAAAAAGGGGCAACACCTCGGTATCGCGCAGGACTGGCTGATGGGAGAGATGCTTGCGCAAATGATCGGCCGCCTCGCGAATCTCACGCTCGCCGGGCAAAAAGACCAGAATGTCGCCCGCGTGTGCCCCACCCCTCCAAAGCTCGTCCACGCCGTCGGAAATCGCGTCATTGAGATCGTGGTCCCGACTCTCCTCAAAAGGCCGGTAGCGCATTTCCACCGGATAAGTCCGGCCCGAGACCATGAGGACGGGTGCTGGAGCGCCCCGGCCCGGGGCAGGGCTGGACGCAAAGTAGTCGGCAAATCGCTGCGCATCGATGGTGGCCGAGGTAATGATGACCTTCAGATCGGGCCGGCGCGGCAGCAACTGACGGATGTAGCCCAGCAAAAAATCGATATTGAGGCTGCGCTCATGTGCCTCATCAATGATCAACGTGTCGTAAGCCAGCAGCAGCGGATCGGTCTGTGTTTCAGCCAGCAAGATTCCATCGGTCATCAGCTTGACCGAAGCCCCGGGTGCGAGCCGGTCCTGAAAGCGCACCTTGTAGCCCACCACCTCACCCAGCGGCGTTTTCATCTCCTCGGCGATGCGCTTGGCCACGCTGGTGGCAGCCACCCGGCGCGGCTGGGTGTGGCCGATCAGGTGCCCTTTCTGTCCCGGATGGTTGGCTCTACCCCGCCCCAAACTGAGGGCGATCTTGGGAAGCTGCGTGGTTTTGCCAGAACCGGTTTCGCCGCAGACGATGACCACGGGGTGCGCCTGGATGGCCCGTGCGATCTCCTGCCGCATCGCAGAGACAGGCAAAGAGTCTGGAAAGTCCAGATGCAGACCGTGTGAGGGTGACAAGAGATGAGGGCTTGCGCTTGGGGCCAGCAGGCGGCCGGCACGTGCGGAGGGGATGGCGCGGAACTTAGGTCAAAATGCAACCCGAACGCTCTATCGCACCATGTCTGCCGTTTTTAATTTTACCTTTGTACCCTGGTTTCGCTCGGTTGCACCCTATATCCATCTGCACCGGGGCAAGACCTTTGTGGTGGGCATGGCCGGAGAAGCCATCGCCGCCGGCAAACTGCAGCATATCGCGCAGGATCTGGCCCTGATCCAGAGCATGGGGGTCAAGATCGTGCTGGTGCACGGCTTTAGGCCCCAAGTCAACGAGCAACTGGCTGCAAAGGGACACCAGGCTCAATACGCGCGGGGCATGAGGATCACCGATAGCGTGGCCCTGGACTGTGCACAAGAAGCGGCCGGCCAGCTGCGTTATGAGATCGAAGCCGCATTCAGCCAAGGCCTGCCCAATACTCCGATGGCCGGGTCGACGGTGCGGGTGATCTCCGGCAACTTCATCACGGCGCGCCCCGTGGGCATCGTCGATGGCATCGACTTCAAGCATTCCGGCCTAGTGCGCAAGGTCGATGTACAAGGCATACGCCGGACTTTGGACATGGGCGCCATGGTGCTGCTTTCGCCCTTCGGTTTTTCCATTACCGGAGAGGCCTTCAATCTGACCATGGAAGAGGTGGCGACTCAGGTGGCCGTGGAATTGCAGGCGGACAAGTTGATTTTTCTAACGGAAGTGCCCGGGATTCGCATGCGACCGGGTGAGCCGGCCGGCGACGAAAACCCGATCGACACTGAAATGCCCTTGGATCTGGCGGAAAAACTGCTAGCGAGCTTGCCCTCCCCTCAGGAGCCCACCGACACCGGTTTTTACCTCCAGCACTGCGTCAAAGCCTGCAAGGCAGGAGTGGACCGGACCCACATCCTGCCCTTTGCCACCGACGGCGCCCTGCTGCTTGAGATTTATGTGCACGATGGCATTGGTACCATGGTCATCGACGAAAAGCTCGAGAGCCTGCGCGAGGCCACGGTAGACGATGTCGGCGGCATCTTGCAACTTATCGAACCCTTCGAGAACGATGGCACGCTGGTCAAGCGCGATCGCACGGAGATTGAACGAGATGCCGGACTCTATACGGTCATCGAACACGATGGCGTGATCTTCGGTTGTGCAGCGCTTTACCCCTACCCCGAAGCGCGCACCGGTGAAATGGCCGCGCTGACCGTCTCACCGCAAAGTCAGGGACAGGGCGATGGCGAACGCATGCTCAAACGCATAGAGCAGCGCGCCAGGGCACAGGGACTGACCAGCATCTTCGTGCTGACCACCCGAACCATGCACTGGTTTCTAAAGCGCGGCTTCCAGCAGGTTGAAATCGATTGGTTGCCCGAAGCACGCAAGCGCAAATACAACCTCAACCGCAAAAGCCAGGTGCTGGTCAAGCCGCTTTGAGACTCGACGCCCATCACCCGGCAGCCTGACCTCTCTAGTAAGCGGCGCCAATCAGCGTCGCCAATCAATCAACCGGGCCACCGCAAAACCGGCGAGCACGGCCAGGGCGACCGTGGCGGCGGGATGACTCTGCACCGTTCCACGGGAGTAATCCCAAGCGCGCTGAGGCAAGTCAACCAGGGTCTGACGACCCCCTTCCACACGATCGACAAGTCCTGCGGCGCCGCTGGCCACCCGGTCGATCGCCTCATGAGCCAGTCCGCGGGCCCGGTTGAGCTTATCGCGCGCCACATCCGAAGATTGCCCCTGCATTCGAGCCGCCGTCTGATCGGCCGATAGAGCATCAAGGCGATGCGAGTCGCTGATGCCGTGAGTCAGAGTTGAGTTGTCCATGCCGTGCTCCAGTTCCTGGTTTCAAAAAGATAAGCAGCGCTGTCAGGTACGCCCATCCACCCTCTCGCGCCGTCCTTCACTTTAGGTACATCACACGGGGGTGCTGTCAGCCCGCATCGCAGCATCAGGTAGGCACCGGCGCGATTCGACAGGGGCTGGTGATCCGATGAAACCCCAGGAGATAGGGAGAAGTTCCTACAAGTCAGCCATCGCTGCGACGACATCCCTGGCGCTGCGTCCTGAATAAATTGGAATGCCGCAGGAGCCCTCTCATGTCGCCCACACCCCAATCGGATCCCCGGCCTGACCCCAGGCCTTCTTGGCAGCGATCGACCATACCGGGTCAGATGGTGTCACGAGAAGTTCGCATCCCCTTGGGCGCGCAATGGCTGTATGGCGATCTGGTTCTACCGGCGCAAATGCATGGACTGGTGGTTTTTGCGCATGGCAGCGGCAGCGGTCGGCACAGCTCGCGCAATCGCCTGGTGGCATCCCACCTGCATCAGTCGGGTGTGGCCACGCTATTGCTTGATCTGTTGACCGCGCGCGAAGAACAGACCGACCTTCAAACGGCCGAGCATCGATTCAACATCGACCTCCTGACAGACCGCGTGCTAACGGCCACCCTGTGGCTCCTGCAGCAACCGGGCCTTTGGGAGTGGCCCATCGGCTACTTCGGAGCCAGTACCGGCGCTGCAGCGGCCTTGACGGCTGCCGCTCGTCTCGACGGCCGGATCGCCTGCGTCGTCTCTCGTGGAGGCCGCCCCGATCTGGCGGGTGCCGCGGTGCTCTCCGGCGTCACAGCCCCAACCCTGCTCATCGTTGGAGGCGCCGACCGTCAGGTGCTGCATCTCAATACCGAGGCCATGAGCCTTCTGCATTGCGACAAACGCCTGGCCATCGTGCCCGGCGCCGGTCATTTGTTCGAAGAACCAGGTGCACTCGAAGATGTCTCGCGCCTAGCCTGCGAATGGTTCAACCTTTACTTCCGATCGCAATTGCAGGGCCAGCACCCGCCCAGCGCCCAGGAGCGCGCTTGGGGGGTTCACTAAGGCTCACCCAGTACGCAGGAGGAATCAGCCCATGCGACCGCTACGCACCGTACAACCGCCCTACCGCGATCGCCGAGACGCCGGGCAGGCTCTGGCAGAAGCCTTGAGCGAACATCTCAATGAACCGAATTTGCTGGTGCTGGCCCTTCCCCGCGGCGGAGTGGCCGTGGGCTATGAGGTCGCCAAGGCCTTGCACGCACCACTGGATATCTGGGTGGTTCGCAAGCTCGGGCTACCCGGGCATGAAGAATTCGCAATGGGCGCCATCGCCAGCGGCGGCGTCCGGGTGATGAATCCACTGCCCGGCATCGAGCTGTCGAGCCCGGCGGTGGCTGAAGTTCTGGCGCGCGAGCAGGATGAGTTGGTGCGACGTGAGCAGCGCTATCGGGGTGAGCATCCGCGCATCAGCCCCAGGGGCCGACATGTGATTTTGGTCGACGATGGGTTGGCCACGGGTGCCACCATGCGAGCGGCGGCCCTGGCCGTACGCCAGCAGGGGCCCGCTCGTCTGATCATCGCGGTACCGGTGGGTGCGCGCGACAGCTGTGAGGACCTGATGGAGGTTGCCGATGAGGTGGTTTGTCCCTTCATGCCCGAGCCATTTCATGCAGTCGGTCGGTGGTATGACCACATGACGCAAGCCAGCGACGAAGAAGTCTGCGAACTGCTCGACCGAGCGTGGGCCGAGCGAGCGCTTAGGGTCCGTGCATCGGCCACTGCAGCGGCCGAGGGTCGCCTGAGCTCAGAAGGTCGCTCGTGAAAAAAATGCCAACCTCGGCCCCTTCCGAGTCCCGGAGCGCGATCGTGCGACCGAGCGCGGCAGAGATCGTGCATGGAATCAAGCGGCAGCTTCAGCCTCTGTTCGGCCATCCCTCGGATTACGATCGACTGCTCAATCTCATGGGCTCCGCACGATTCGTGCTCCTGGGCGAGGCCACGCACGGCACGCACGAGTTCTACCGTGAGCGCGCCGAAATCACGCAGCGTCTAATCCTTGAGGGGCGGATCGATGCGGTGGCAGTGGAAGCGGACTGGCCCGATGCCTATCGGGTGAACCAGTACGTCACCGGCCGTGGAGCCGACGCCCACGCGGGACAGGCGTTGGAGGGCTTTGAGCGCTTCCCTTCCTGGATGTGGCGCAACACCGAAGTCAGCCGTTTTGTGGAATGGCTGCGCAACCACAACCTGAGCAGTCGATCTCAGGTGGGCTTTTTCGGGCTCGATCTTTACAGCCTGTTTCGATCCATGTCGCAGGTTCTTGATTACCTCGACCAAGTCGATCCGCCGGCCGCCCGGCGAGCCCGAGCCCGCTATGCCTGCTTCGACCATGTGCGTGAAGACAGCCAAGCCTACGGCTACAGCGCCAGTCTCGGTCTGAGCCGAAGCTGCGAGAGCGAGGTGCTCGAGCAATTACGGGAGCTCCATCAGCGCGAGCTCGATCACCCGAACAAGGATCCCGAGCGACTCTTCCACGCGCTACAAAACGCCCGTCTGGTGCGCAATGCCGAGGCCTACTACCGCAGCATGTTCGGCGGCCGGGCTGCCTCATGGAATCTGCGCGACCGCCATATGCTCGAGACCGTACAAGCGCTTGAGGCCCATCTCGGTCGCCATGGCAAAAGTGTTCGATTGGCGATCTGGGCACACAACTCCCATCTGGGCGATGCCAGCGCCACTGAGATGGGTGAGCGAGGTGAATGGAATTTGGGTCAACTGCTTCGACAGCACTACGGGCAAGAGGTGTTCAGTCTGGGCATGAGCACCTATGGTGGCTCGGTCACAGCAGCCACCGACTGGGATGAACCGGCCCAGCGCAAACAGGTGCGACCGGGCCTGGCGGGCAGCTGGGAAGATCTGCTCCATCAAGCCGATACCGATCGCTTCCTGCTGATTCTTCGAGGCCATCAAGCCCTGACCCAACTCACCCAGGCCCAGCGGCTGCAGCGGGCCATCGGCGTCATCTACCGACCCGAAACCGAGCGGCACAGCCACTACTTCATGACTCGGCTGCCCAGGCAGTTTGATGCGGTGTTGCATATCGACAACAGCCATGCCCTAGAACCCCTGGACAGGGGGCCTGTATGGGTGAGCGGAGAGGTGCCGGAAACCTTTCCCTCAGGGGTTTAAGGGCCGGGGGGCGTTCAACTGGGAACCCGGCTTGGGGCCGAATCCGTGGGCATTCATCTGGGAGCCGGAGGTGCCCGAGTAAGCCTCGGGCTGTGCGGCGCTGTCTGGCTGCACAGAAGGCTCTGCAATATCAGACATCTGCCCTCGCTGAACAAAGCGTTGGGCAGTTTCCTTGAACAAGCTCTTGTGCGTCATGCTCAAACCGTCATGAAGAATTTCAGAGGAGCCATTGGCGGCCTGTGCAGACCGCCGTCTGGAGAGGGCTTTCTTGTAGGATGTTGCAGTGCAGCAGTGTAGGATTGCTTCCCGTCCTTGGTGTTAAAAAATGACAAATTGGTGACAAGAACAGTCAACTGAAAATCGGCTGGAATCGACTCAAGGGCCCGGTCATCAATGGAAATCCCGGCTAACCGCGGCCAGTTGTCCGATCAACGGACTGAGATCCTCCAAGCGGTGGGCCACCACATTTCGTACGGCTCCATAGCCGGGTTGGCGGCCGTTTTCAGCGCTGCGTTGCCAGGTGCCCCAAACCGCCAGCAAACGTGCGTGCATCCACAGTGCACGTTGACGCTGGCGCAGCGAACGACCGATGATGACCTGGACCGAACCGGTCTCATCTTCCAGGGTCAGGAATACCGTACCGCGTGCGGTTGAGGGCTGCTGACGCACCGTCACCAGGCCCGCTGCCGCTACCGGTCGCCCTCCGGGCAGCGCCTCAAGTTCGCTGGCCGACCACAAACCACGGTAGCGCAGTTGTGCGCGCAGCAAAGCCAGTGGGTGGCGGCGCAGACTCAGTCCCAGGGCACGGTAATCGCCCAGAATGCTCTGCGCTTCGGACATCGGAGGCAATGACAGGTCTGGCTCATCGACCGGTACGCTGCGCAGCAAGACCGGGGCCGGCCGCAAGGCGGCGGCTTGCCAAACTTGCTGCCGCCGATGGCCTGCAAGGGCCGCCAGTGCATCGGCTGCAGCCAAGGCATCAAGATCGCGCCGACCCAAAGCAGCCCGTAAAGCCAGATCCTCGACACTTACAAACGCAGACTGTTGACGCGCCAAGATGATGCGGTCAGCGCCTGCCTGAGACAGCCGCGCCACCATGCGCAGGCCCAGGCGTACGGCCGGCTGCGGTCGTCGACCTGCAGGGCTCAAGCTATCGCCCCCCCCTGAACCAAGCTCCAGACTGCAGTCCCAGGCACTGGCCGTCACATCCACCGGTCGCACCTCCACCTGATGCCGACGCGCATCTTGCACCAGTTGCGAAGGCGAATAAAAACCCAGCGGCTGGGCATTGAGCATGGCGGTCAGAAAGCAGGCCGGCTCATGGCATTTGAGCCAGCAGCTGACATAGACCAGCTTGGCAAAGCTGGCCGCATGGCTCTCAGGAAAACCGTATTCGCCAAAGCCTTCAATCTGACTGAAGATGCGCTGGGCAAAGTCCGGCGGGTAGCCCTTTTCGATCATGCGGCCGATCAGACGCTGCCGGAAGGGATCGAGGCCGCCCTTGCGCTTCCAGGCCGCCATGGCGCGGCGCAGCTGATCGGCCTCGCCGGGGGTGAAGTCGGCTGCAATCATGGCGATCTGCATCACCTGCTCTTGAAAGATCGGAACCCCCAGGGTGCGGCCCAATGCAGGCGTCAGCGCCGGATGTTCGACCGTCGGCGTCTGTCCCTGGCGCAACTGCTCGCGCCGCTCCAGATACGGATGCACCATGCCGCCTTGTATTGGCCCCGGACGCACGATGGCCACCTGCACCACCAGGTCGTAGTAACTGCGCGGCAGCAGGCGCGGCAGCATGCTCATTTGCGCCCGGCTTTCAATTTGGAACACGCCCACCGTATCGGCTGCGCAGATCATGTCGTAGGTGGCGGGGTCGTCTGCAGGAATCTGATGCATCTGCAGCGCACCGCCTCGCCACTGCGAAACCAGCTCAAGACAGCGGCGGATGGCCGAAAGCATGCCCAAGGCCAACACGTCGACCTTCATCAGGCCTACCGCCTCCAGGTCGTCCTTGTCCCACTGGATGATGTAGCGCCCCTCCATGGCCGCTGGCTGAACGGGTACCAAGCGAGTGAGCTTGTCCTGGGTCAGCACAAAGCCTCCCACATGCTGACCCAGATGGCGCGGCATACCCAGCAGTTCGGTGGCGTACGCGAGCCACCGCGCAATGACCGGGTCCTGACGGTCGACGCCCTCGGGCCAGACCGGCGCGGCATCGCTGCGATCCATCCAGCTGCAGTCACGAGCAAACGCCTCGATCAGATCGGGGGACACACCCAAGGCCTTGCCGGCGTCGCGCAAGGCGCTGCGCGGGCGGTAGCGGATAACCGTGGCGGCCAGCGCTGCTCGTTCATGACCATAGCGGCGGTAGATGTAGGCAATGACCTCCTCGCGCCGTTCATGCTCAAAATCCACATCGATATCAGGAGGCTCGAGCCGCTCGCGGCTGATGAAGCGCTCAAACAGCAGAGAGCTTTCGGCGGGGTCCACCGCCGTGATCCCCAGGCAGTAGCAGACCGCCGAATTGGCCGCCGAGCCCCGGCCTTGACACAAAATGCCCTGGGAACGCGCAAAACGCACGATGTCGTAGACGGTCAAAAAATACATCTCGTAGCGCAATTGAGCAATCAGCGCCAGCTCGTGGGCCACCTGCTGCTGCACGGCTGCAGTTGCGCCCTGGGGATAGCGCTCGCGCAGGCCCTGGTGGGTCAGCTGCTCGAGCCACTGCAGCGGCGTACAGCCCGCCGGTACGCTGTCCTGACGGGGATAGGCATAGTGGTGTGCGATTTCGTCCAGACTGAAGCGGCAGCGCTGCGCCACCACCAAGGTGGCGGCCAACCATTCGGGGCGGTAGAGCTCAGCCAGCTGCAGGCGTGAGCGCAGATGAGCCTGGGCATTGGGCTGCAGGGCGCGACCGGCCTCCTGCACCGTGCAGCCCAGCCCGATGGCGGTCACCACATCCTGCAGGGGCTTGCGTGAGCGCTTGTGCATCAGCACCCCCCCAGCGGCCAACAGCGGCACGCCGTAGCGCTCAGCCAACTGTTCCAGCTGCTCCAGGCGCAGCGCATCGTCCAACCGCTGCTGCAAATGCACCGCCAGCCATAAGCGGCCGCGCCAGAGCTGCGCTGCCCAGCCCAGCTGATCGGCCAGCGCCACCGGATTGATCGGCTGCTCGGGCAGTGGGCACAGAATGATCTCGCAAGCCTGCAAGCGTTCGAAAGCCGCCTCACCGTGCGCCACCCGGTAAGCGGCTGCAGAGCCCTGACCCGCCTGACGAGCGGCGGTGATGAACTCACACAAGTGGCCCCAACCCTGCGCATCGTGCGGCAGCACCAGCAAGCGCAACGCCTGCTGATGCAATCGAAATTCAGCGCCGGGGATGAAGGGCAGGCCGCAGGCCCGCGCCGCCTGATGGGCACGCACCACGCCGGCCACCGAACACTCGTCGGTCAGGGCCAGTGCGCGATAACCGAGAGCTTGCGCGCGCTCGACCAATTCCTCGGGGTGCGAGGCCCCGCGCTGAAAGCTGAAGTTGCTCAGCGCATGCAGCTCGGCATAGTCGGGCAAAGTCACGGACAAGGCCTCTCAGGCAAAAATGCCGTGCAAGAACCAGGCAGTCTGGGCACGCGGCTTGCGCTCGCGGTAAATCCATAGCAAACCCGCCTGGGCGCTGCGGGCAATGAAGTAATCGCGCAGAACGGGTACCGCTACACGACCCTCATCCCCCGGTTCCGAACCAGCGTCTGTCCAGCCAGGAATCTCCAGCCGCTGCGGCCCGACCAGCAGGGCCAAAGGACCGGGATAGCAAGGCCGATCGCCCTGCAGGCGCAAGGGCCTGGGCTGCGGCAGCAACCAGGTGGGCAGCAACTGGCCCCAGGCCAGCGGCAATGCGGCATGCGAGCCTGCCCCCTGCCCTGATGCCGCGCCTGCAGTCAAGCTCGGGAAAGACGCAGAAGGCGAGCTCACACCAGCCCTTGTGGGAGCCCTGGTGGGAACCGTTGTAGGAGCCGCGCCCTCGCGGCGATGCGGCGTCAAAACCGGCAGCCACTGCTGCATGCACTCGGGCTCATGGCGATCGCGTGGCTGCCAGCGCTGAATTTGCGCCCGGCCCAGTCGCGCCTCCAACCGTTCGAGCAACTGGCCCAGGCTCTCGCCGGATCGCTGCTCCTCAGGCAACAGAGACCCGCTACAGACCTCCAGCGCCACTGTCTCCAGGGACCGCAGGCTGATGGTGTGGGCCGGCGCCTGCAGACGTATCACCGACAGGCGTTCGTCCAGCAATCGCTGCAGGTGCGCCATGTCCTGCGTGGGTTCGCTCAAGCGCAAGGGCAGACAGACCGGATCCGCGGCGCCGCGGCGGATCTCGCTGTGCCAAGCCAATTCCACGCCCAGCACGCCCAGGCTGCGCGTCCGCAACCAAGCCCGCAAATGCTGCAGCAGATGTCGGGCAGCCTGCAGCAAGCCTTCGGTGTGCTCCATGCCTCCGGGCCATTGCAGGCGGCTCTCGAAGACCTCGGGCACCTGCCACCATTCATGGCTTTCGGGGCGTTCGCCCAAAGCCTGATCCAGCGCATCGAGTAATTCCTGCCCAAAGCGTCGCGCCACGCCCTGACGAGGCAGGCGACGCAGATCCTGCCAGCGATGACAGCCCAGACTGCCGAGCAAATCCAGATGCGCTTGCGCCGCATCGAGCGCTGCCAGCGGCAAATCCGCCGCGGGGATGCGGGCGGTCTCGCGCCAGGGTCGATCCAGACGCAAGCGGGCCAGCGCCTGCAGCGAGGTGCGTCCGGCCGCAGCGCGCACATCAGCCGAATCGTCGAGGCCCATCTCCTGCTGCAGTTCTTGCCGCAGTTGCAGCCACAAGGCGGCCAGGCCCCCAAACAGTCGCAGACTGGCCGAGACCTCCATCAGCACCGCATCGCGGGCCAGACTCACCCGCGGGGTGTAGCGCAGAGCATGGCAGGCCAGTGCCGATTGCAAGGCAGCTGGCGCAGACCCGGGTGCCTCAGGCCAGGCTCGCAGCGCGATCCACAGCATCGGGCGCCTCCTGAGGACTGGCGGATCGCTGGACCGACCGACGGCGACGCCGAGCCTGGGCATGACCGGCCGCCAGCAATTGCTGCAGGGCCGCAGGTGAGGTTTGCAGAAGCAATGGGGCTGACAAAGGAGGCCCGCGGCGCTTGAGCACCTCCACCTGGAGCACCGCCGCCGCACCAGGAACCGCTGAGGACCACTGCAGTCGCAGCCGCAAGGGGGCGGGTGAGGCTTCCTGGTCAGCGGCCTGGGGTCGGCAGACAAACAGCAAACGTGAATGGGCTTGCGCCAGGGTATGCAAGCGCCGCAGGGCCAGCGAGGCGGCCTTTTCAAGCCAGACCAGCACCGCCTGCACGTCGGTGCAGCGCAGAGCCTGCTCGGCAGCCCACAGGCGATCGGTCAGACGGCCGGTCTGTACCTGCAGCAGACTCCCTGGATCCCAGTTTTGCGCAGCCAGGGCCGGCCCAAACGGCAGGTGCGGTGGGCCAATGAGCATCAGCGCTGGACGGGCGCGCGGCCCCCGACCCGATGCACGAGGGCCCAGTTGGGCCAGCGAGGGGGCCAGCAAGCCCCATTCAGCGTGCACGGCAGGTGCCTGCAGCAGCTCGGTCAGGCCTCCGATCGGCCAGCCGCCGCCCGGCAAGACCGCATCGAGCGCGGCATAGCCAGTGGGCAGCACTGGCTCGCGGCCACGCGCCAACTGGCTGGCCCGCCACACTTGGGCAATATCAGGAACGCTTAAGTCAGACACAAAAACAAACAGATCAAAAAAGTACTGTATGAATATACAGCTTTTTCGTCTGTCTGTGGGGCTACCCCCAGCGCCCCCCGCCTTGAGGGCCTCAGCCGCTCAAGCGCACACGCGCTGGCGGGCCTGCTCGTACTCGCGGCGCAGCTGGGCGATGTAGTCGCCGGCCTTTTGCACTTTGTCGATGGAGCCGATGCCTTGTCCGCAGCCCCAGATGTCACGCCAGGCCTTGGCCGCCGCATCACCGCCGAAATTCATCTTGCTAGGGTCGCTGGTGGGCAGGTTGGCCGGGTCCAGCCCTGCTTTGCGAATGGAGGGAGCCAGGTAGTTGCCGTGGACCCCAGTGAACAGATTGGTGTAGACAATGTCGTCGGAGTTGGAGTCCACCACCGCCTGCTTGTAGTCGTCCGCCGCGCGGGCCTCCTCGGTGGCGATAAAGGCCGAACCGATATAGGCAAAGTCCGCTCCCATGGCCTGCGCAGCCAGCACCGCCCCACCGGTGGAAATGGCCCCCGAGAGCGCCACCGGCCCATCAAACCATTGGCGGATTTCCTGGACCAGCGCAAAAGGACTCTTCACACCGGCGTGACCTCCAGCGCCGGCTGCTACGGCCACCAGGCCATCAGCCCCTTTTTCAATTGCCTTGCGAGCGAAAGTGTTGTCGATGATGTCATGCAGCACCACGCCGCCATAGCTGTGCGCAGCCTGATTGATATCCTCGCGCGCCCCCAGTGAGGTGATGTAGATGGGCACCTTGTACTTGACGCACAGAGCCATGTCCTGCTCGAGTCGGTCGTTGGACTTGTGCACGATCTGATTGATGGCGAAGGGCGCAGCGGGCTGATCCGGGTGGGCCCGGTTATAAGCGGCCAATGTTTCGGTGATCTCGGCCAGCCATTCGTCAAGTTGCGAGGCAGGCCGCGCATTGAGCGCCGGCATGGAGCCCACCACGCCTGCGATGCACTGCGCAATCACCAGCTTGGGCGTGCTCAAGATGAACATCGGCGAACCGATGATGGGCAGCGGCAAATGAGCCAGTGCGCCGGGAAGTCGCGACATAGGGATCTCCTAAATTTGAGAGTGCTGAGCCCGAGTGTCAGCCCAGTCCTTGAATCAGAACGCGTCCAGTGCCAACTCGGTCACGCAGTCGGCACCTTCCACGATGGCATCACGAATACCTGGGGCCTTGCTCAGGATATGGTCTGCATAAAAGCGCGCCGTAATGACCTTGGCCTTCATGAACTCAGAACCCAAGTCACCGGCATCACCGTCAGCCAAAGCCTTCTCGGCCACCTGCAGGGCGCGCGCCATCTGCCAGCCCGAAATCAAATTGCCCGCGAGCATCAGATACGGAACGCTGCCGGCAAACACCGCATTGGGCGTGGCCTTGGTTCCGTTGCAAACAAACTCCACCACATCCAGAAAAGCCTGGCGCGCTGCTTTCAAGCGCATGGCCACCGCCTTTGCCTGTGCGCTGCCTTGCATGAGTTCGGCCTCGGTGGCCTCGATCTGTGCGGCCAAGGCGCGCGCGGTGCGACCGCCGTCGCGTGCGGTCTTGCGGCCTACCAGATCGTTGGCTTGGATGGCGGTGGTGCCTTCGTAGATGGTCAGAATCTTCGCATCACGGTAATACTGTGCGGCACCGGTTTCCTCGATAAAGCCCATGCCGCCATGCACCTGCACACCCAAGGCCGTCACCTCCTGGCTCATCTCGGTGCTGTAGCCCTTGACCAGCGGCACCATGAATTCGTAGAAGGCCTGGTTTTCTTGCCGGGTGGCCGCATCGGGGTGATGGTGCGCCGCATCAAAGGCAGCTGCAGCCACGCTGGCCATGGCCCGGCAGCCCTCGGTGTAGGCGCGCATGGTCATCAGCATGCGCTTGACGTCGGGGTGATGGATGATGGGTGCACTGCCTGGAAAAGAGCCGTCCACCGGCCGGCTTTGCACCCGGTCGCGGGCATACTGCACCGCCTTCTGATAGGCCCGGTCTGAAATGGCGATGCCCTGCACACCCACCGCATAGCGAGCGGCGTTCATCATAATGAACATGTACTCCAGACCCCGGTTTTCCTGACCCACCAGGAAACCCACCGCACCCGGGCCCGCCTGATCGGCCACGCTGCCGGCAATACCGTCACCGTACTGAAGGACAGCCGTCGGGCTGGCCTTGATCCCGAGCTTGTGCTCGATGCTCACGCAGTGCACGTCGTTGCGCTGCCCCACCGAACCGTCGGCCTGCACCAGAAATTTGGGTACCACGAACAGGCTGATGCCCTTGACCCCCTCTGGCGCACCAGGCACACGGGCCAGCACCAGATGCACGATGTTCTCGGCCATATCGTGCTCACCGTAGGTGATGTAAATCTTGGTACCAAAAATCTTGTAGCGGCCATCGGGTTGCGGCTCGGCCCGGGTGCGCACAGCGGCCAGGTCGGAGCCAGCCTGCGGCTCGGTCAGGTTCATGGTGCCGGTCCACTGACCACTGACCAGTTTTTCCAGATAGGTGGCCTTGAGTTCGTCTGAGCCGGCCGTCAGCAGGGCCTCAATGGCACCGTCGGTCAGCAAGGGGCAGAGCGCAAAACTCATGTTGGCCGCATTGAGCATCTCGCCGCAGGCCGCGCCTATGGTCTTGGGAAGGGCCTGTCCGCCAAACTCGGCCGGATGCTGCAACCCCTGCCAGCCACCTTCGGCATACTGTTTGAAGGCCTGCTTGAAACCCGGCGTGGTATGCACCACCCCATTTTTTAGGGCCGAAGGATTGCGGTCGCCCTCCCAGTTCAGCGGGGCCAGCACTTCTTGATTGAAGCGCGCGCATTCTTCGAGCACCGCCTGCGCAGTGTCGAATCCGGCTTCTTCAAAACCAGGGATACGGGCGATCTCGTCAATGCCGGCCAGATGCTTGATGTTGAACAGCATGTCCTTGACGGGGGCGATGTAGCTCATGGTCGGGTCTTTCAGTCAAATGCAGAGAAAGTCGGGGTTGAGGGCCGCAGCGGCCGATGGCAGAGACGGAGGGCTAAAAAAAAGGCATCCACCGGATGCCTTGAGCGTTGGGCATGCGACTCAGAGTTTGCTCACCAGTTCGGGCACGGCGGCAAACAGATCAGCCTCCAGGCCGTAGTCGGCCACGCTGAAGATCGGTGCCTCCGGGTCCTTGTTGATCGCCACGATCACCTTCGAATCCTTCATGCCGGCCAGGTGCTGGATGGCCCCCGAGATGCCCGCGGCCACATACAACTGCGGGGCTACGATCTTGCCGGTCTGGCCCACTTGCCAGTCGTTGGGTGCATAGCCGGCGTCGACTGCGGCGCGGCTGGCGCCCAGCGCCGCGCCGAGCTTATCGGCCAGCGGTGTCATGACCTCATTGAACTTCTCAGCACTGCCCAGAGCGCGGCCACCGGAGACGATGATCTTGGCCGCGGTGAGCTCGGGCCGGTCGCTCTTGGACAGCTCGCTGCCCACATAGCTGCTCTTGCCGCTGTCGGCCACCGCCGCTGCGCTTTCCACCGCGGCGCTGCCCCCGGTGGCAGCGGCATCAAAGCCAGTGGTGCGCACCGTGATCACCTTGATCGCATCGCCGCTTTGCACGGTGGCAATCGCGTTGCCCGCATAAATTGGGCGCTCAAAAGTATCGGGGCTGATGACCTTGGTGACGTCCGACAGCTGTGCCACATCGAGGCTGGCGGCCACGCGCGGGGCCACGTTCTTGCCCGAGGCGGTAGCCGGGAACAGGATGTGGCTGTAGTTCTTGGCAATGGCCAACACCTGGGCCGCCAGGTTCTCGGCCAGGCCGTGGGCTAAACCGGCCGCATCGGCATGGATGACTTTGGCGACGCCGGCGATCTGGGCCGCAGCCTGGGCAGCCGCCGCCGCGTTATGCCCGGCCACCAGCACGTGCACCTCGCCGCCGCACTGGGTGGCCGCAGTCACAGTATTAAGGGTGGCCGGCTTGAGGCTGGCGTTGTCGTGTTCAGCAATAACCAGGGATGCCATACATCAGACTTTCAAATTCATTGGGTTTGATCAATTGAGGACAGCGCCAAGTCTCAGATGACCTTGGCCTCATTCTTGAGCTTGTCCACCAGGGCCGTCACATCGGCCACCTTGACACCAGCACCGCGCTTGGGCGGCTCGCTGACCTTGAGTGTCTTGATGCGCGGCTTGACATCGACGCCCAGGTCCTCGGGCTTAAAGGTATCGAGCTGCTTTTTCTTGGCCTTCATGATGTTGGGCAGCGTCACATAACGCGGCTCGTTAAGGCGCAGGTCGGTGGTGACGATGGCGGGCAGGCCAAGCGAAAGGGTTTCGATGCCACCGTCGACTTCGCGGCTGACGGTGGCCTTGTCGCCGGCAATCTCCACCTTGGAGGCGAAAGTGGCTTGCGGCCAGCCCAGCAAGGCTGCGAGCATCTGACCGGTCTGGTTGCAGTCGTCGTCGATGGCCTGCTTGCCCAAAATAACAAGCTGCGGGCCTTCCTTGTCCACCAGCGCCTTGAGGAGTTTGGCCACGGCCAGCGGCTGCAGCTCTTCGGCCGTCTCCACCAAAATGCCACGGTCGGCGCCGATGGCCATGGCCGTGCGCAGCGTCTCCTGGCACTGGGCCACGCCGCAGGAAACGGCGATCACCTCAGTGGCCGCGCCCTTTTCTTTCAGGCGCGTGGCCTCCTCGACCGCGATCTCGTCGAAGGGGTTCATGCTCATCTTCACATTGGCAATATCCACGCCGCTGCCGTCGGACTTGACGCGCACCTTCACGTTGTAGTCGACCACGCGCTTGACAGGTACCAAAACCTTCATGGGTTCTCCAGGAATGAATGAATCAGGGGTCCAGACGACCGTTTGCAGGCCCGACATCTAATTGACGTTACGTCAATCTATCCATTCTAAGCGGCCCGCTCAGAACGACAGTCTCCGGGGTGAAAGGCGGTGCTTTCAAAGCGGACACTCCCGGCCCATAAAAAAGCACGATCGTTCTTTTTAGATCTTAGGGCACGCCAGTCTGTCCGTCAAGAATGGAGCCCCAGAGGGAGCCCCCAGGCTGCGGGAGGCCGATGCCGGTTCAGCCGGGTGAGCCGGTCGGCGCAACACTGTGAACCACTCGCTGCGGATAGGGGATCTCTATCCCATGGGTGCGCAGACTGCGCAGGATCTGCAGATTGATGGCCGACTTCAGGTTGCCCTGCCCATTTTCTGGATCCGTAATCCAGTAGGACAAGGTGAACTCCAGCCCATCGGCACCGAATTGGTTGAGCTGGGCATCGGGCGCAGGCTCAGCCAGCACACGGGGCTGATCACGGGCCGCCTCCTTGAGCAATCGAATCACCAGGTCGACATCACTGGCATAGCTGACGGACACAGTGGTGCTTTGCAAGACCTTGGGGTCGGTCAAAGAAAGATTTTCGATGCGGTTGCTGATGAATATTTCATTGGGCACCACGGACTCACGGCCGGACAAGGCCCGCACAACGGTGTAACGGGCGTTGATGTTGGTGATGCGCCCCTCAAAGTTGTCGATGCG
>JBEIHE010000009.1:0-41343 GCA_040381515.1 Polaromonas sp. | reverse complement strand
GCCGTCAGCGGTCTGCTCCTCAAAGTGCTTGGCATAGCGCAGCGCGTCGGCATCAAAGAAATCGGGCAAGGCCGTTTGAAGCAGCGGTTTACCGTTCACGCTGATCTGCTTGTTCAGATAGGCCACCTCGTCACCCGGAACACCGACCACTCGCTTGATGTAGTCCAGACTGGGCTTGGGCGGATACCGGAACACCATGACATCGCCTCGCTGCGGGCTGTTGTTGTCCAGAATCTTGGTATTGATCACCGGCAGGCGAACCCCATAGTGGAACTTATTGACCAAGATCAGGTCATTGATCAGCAAGGTGGGAATCATCGAACCTGAAGGAATCTTAAAGGGCTCGAAGAGAAAAGACCGCAGGATGAAAACGACGGCGATGACCGGAAAAAGACCGGCGGTCCAATCAAGCCACCAAGGCTGCATGAGCAACTTGACCTTGGCCTGCTCCACGTCCACCTCGTCGGCCCGCACCCCAAGACGCTGAAGTTCAGTCTGCCGCTGGGCCTGGGCGTCCTCGAAGGCCTGGGCGGCCCGGCGACGCTGAGGCAGAAAATAAAAACGCTCGGCCAACCAGTAGAGCCCGGAGACCAAAGTCGCCATGAAAAGCAAAAGCGCGAAGTTACCTTCGATATAGCCGAGGTACCAGGATCCCCCGTAGCCGACAAAGGCAGCCAGGACAAAAGCGGTCAGCGTGCTCATGCGATTTACTCTTCCACCTGCAAGATGGCCAGGAAGGCCTCTTGCGGGACCTCGACGGTTCCAATTTGCTTCATGCGCTTCTTGCCGGCCTTCTGCTTTTCAAGGAGCTTGCGCTTGCGGGTGATGTCGCCGCCGTAGCACTTGGCGATCACGTTTTTCCGCAAGGCCTTGATTGTCTCACGGGCGATGATGTTGCCCCCGATGGCAGCCTGAATGGCAACGTCAAACTGCTGCCGGCTGATGATCTCGCGCATCTTGGCAGCCACCGCACGCCCTCGAGACTGGGCCTGGCTGCGGTTCACGATGATCGACAGCGCATCGACCTTCTCACCGTTGAGCAGCATGTCCACCTTCACCACATCGGACTTTCGGTATTCCTTGAATTCGTAGTCCATGGACGCGTAGCCTCGGCTGACAGATTTGAGCTTGTCAAAAAAGTCCAGCACGATCTCCCCTAGGGGCAGGTCATAAGTCAACATGACCTGCTTGCCGTGATAGGCCATATTGATCTGCTGGCCGCGCTTTTGATTGGCCAGGATCATGACCGGACCCACATACTCCTGCGGCATGTAGAGGTGAACCGTCACGATGGGCTCTCGGATTTCTTGAATCCGGCCCACATCGGGCATCTTCGACGGGTTCTCCACCTTGATCACCTCGCCGTCGCCTCTGACCACCTCGTAGACCACGCTAGGCGCGGTGGTGATCAGGTCCTGATCAAACTCGCGCTCAAGCCGCTCCTGCACGATTTCCATGTGCAACAGGCCCAGGAACCCGCAGCGGAAGCCAAACCCCAGGGCTTGACTGACCTCGGGCTCATAGCGCAGGGCCGAATCGTTGAGTTGCAGCTTTTCCAGCGCATCGCGCAGGGCGTCGTACTCGCTGGCCTCCGACGGATACAGGCCGGCAAAAACCTGAGGCTGGACCTCCTTGAAGCCAGGCAGCGGCTCGGTGGCCGAGGGAAGGTTGGCGCCGCTGGCAGCCTTGATCACAGTCACGGTATCGCCCACCTTGGCCGCCTTGAGCTCCTTGATGCCGGCAATCACATAACCCACCTCGCCGGCCTCCAGGCTGTCGCGCGGCTGGTTGGCGGGAGTGAACACCCCCAGCTTTTCAGCGTTGTAGGTGGCCTCGGTGGCCATGAGCTTGATCCGGTCGCCACGCGCCAGGCGGCCATCGACCACCCGCACCAGCATCACCACCCCCACATAAGCGTCGTACCAGCTGTCGATGATCATGGCACGCAGCGGCGCATCGGGCCTGCCGCGCGGGGCCGGCACCTTGGCCACCACCAGTTCCAGAATGTCCTCCACCCCCATGCCGGTCTTGGCCGAGCAAGGCACCGCACCGGAGGCATCGATACCGATGACGTCCTCGATTTCCTGCTTGGCGTTGTCCGGATCGGCCTGCGGCAAATCCATCTTGTTGAGCACGGGCAGCACCTCCACCCCGAGATCAAGAGCGGTGTAGCAGTTGGCCACGGTCTGCGCCTCTACCCCCTGCGAAGCGTCGACCACCAGTAAAGCTCCCTCGCAGGCCGACAGTGACCGGCTGACCTCATACGAAAAATCCACATGACCGGGCGTGTCGATCAAGTTGAGGTTGTAGACCTGTCCATCCCGGGCCTTGTACTGAAGCGCCGCCGTCTGCGCCTTGATGGTGATGCCGCGCTCCTTCTCAAGATCCATGGAGTCGAGCACCTGCGCGCTCATCTCACGGTCCTGCAATCCGCCACAACGCTGTATGAGCCGGTCAGCCAGGGTGGACTTGCCGTGATCGATGTGCGCGATGATCGAAAAATTTCTGATGTGCTTCATCAAGGGGAACGCCTAAGTGCTTGAAAGTATTGTTTGCTGAGGGCTCAGGGGCCGCGCAGACCATAAAAAAGGGCGCGTCGTTGTGCGACGCGCCCTGAACCAACAATCTATGGCAACTGCGATAGTTGGGACTTCATTGTAGGGAAAAAGCCGGTCGCGCATAGCTTGGAAAGGGCCAATTGAGGCTCGTTGCAGGTCAACAACAGGCATTTTGTAAACAGCTTATCCACAGGACATTGGGATTTGATTGGGACAAGCTGTGCGTGAGGTGTGGATGGGAACAGAAAGCGTCTTTAATCGTCAATGCGAAGCGCTTTTGGTCGTTTCTTTATAGCTCGATTGGCAAGGAATTGAGCTCTATTTTACGCAAAGTAATGATGCAGCCAATCGATAGTGAGCAGCCGCAAACATTTATCCATGACAAAAGGCGCAAAAAAATCTTCATCCTGGCAGCCTGCATGGTCTTTCCGTCCGCTGCCCGATCGATGGCGTGGCAAAGATCGGACAGCGGGCAAGCCCTGATGGACGATTCCGGTCGCTTGTCAGGTCAGACGAATTAGCGATTGGGCCGGATCAGGGCGTACTGGGCCAATTCACCTCGGCGGTACTGCACGACGATGGGCTTGCTCTTGTCAGCACGCGCAACCACCTGCTCAAACTCGCGCACGCTGTTGACATCCACATTGCCGACAGCCACGATCACGTCCCCTTCTCGCAGACCGGCGCGCGCGCCCGCGCCCTCGGCAGCCTCCACCCGCACCCCGCCGCGCAGCTTGAGATCGCGTTTGAGCGTCTCGGACAACTCGCCGACGGTCAAGCCCAAGGTCTGCACCTGCGGGCCAGCCGAGGGGCGGGGCTCGGGCGCCTGCGCACGACGGGAACTGCGTTCGGGCTCGAGTTCAGCCACCGTGACGGTCAGATCACGCATCGATCCACGGCGAAAGACAGTCACGGTGGCGCGTGAGCCAGGCTTGGTATTGCCCACAAGCCGGGGCAGATCGCTCGATTTCTCTATGGCTTTGCCTTCGAACTTGAGGATGATGTCGCCGGCCTCGATGCCGGCCTTGTCAGCCGGCGCGCCTGGCTCGACGCCCCGCACGAGGGCGCCCTGGGGACGACCCAGACCAATGGCCTCGGCGACCTCCTTGTTGACCTGATCAATCTGAACACCGATACGGCCGCGAGTGACGCGGCCAGTGGCGCGCAACTGATCGGCCACTCTCACTGCCTCGTCGATCGGAATGGCGAAGGAGATGCCCTGAAACCCCCCAGAGCGCGAATAAATCTGGCTATTGATGCCGATCACCTCCCCGCGCATATTGATCAGTGGCCCACCTGAATTACCCGGATTGATCGCCACATCGGTCTGGATGAAGGGCAAGTAGTCGCCGGTGTCTCGCTGCTTGGCACTGACGATCCCCGCAGTGACCGTGTTTTCAAGGCCAAAGGGCGAGCCAATGGCCATGACCCATTCCCCCACCCGGACCCGGGTGGCATCGCCCAGACGCACCGCGGGCAAGCCCGCCGCTTCAATCTTGACCACCGCGACATCGGTGCGACGGTCGCTACCCACAATGCGGGCCTTGAACTCGCGCTTGTCGGTCAGTGTGACGATCACTTCGTCGGCGCCCTCAACCACATGCGCATTGGTCATGACAAAGCCGTCCGCCGAAACGATGAAGCCAGAACCAACGCCGCGAGGGATCTCTTCCTCGCCACGGTCGGGGCGCTGGCCGCGCGGCATATTCGGTGGCACCGGGATACCAAAACGCCGGAAAAACTCGAGCATCTGCTCATCTGGACCGCCGTTGCTCGTCCCGGCGCGACTGCGCTCGATGGTGCGGATATTGACGACGGAGGGGCCGACCTGCTCGACCAACTCGGTGAAATCGGGCAGTCCCCGAACCTGGGCGGCCACAGGGGCCGCTGTACCGCCCAACAAGGCGGCAACGAGAACCAGCATGCCGCAGCCGGCCCGCCAGGTCCCGCGCGTGAAGATGAAACTGAACATTGCGAAGCTTCTCCCTGAACAAAAGCCGCCCTGAGGCGATGCGACCCAGACAACACGCAACCCTAAGGCATAAAGCCAAACCCACGGGTAGATGGGGACTTCAAGGGGCCACTTCAAGCCACGCAGGGCGAACTTGCTCTGGCTATCGGCTATCGAGCATCAGCGCCTGCTCCAGGGCCGGCGGGCGGGCCAACAGGGCGCGTCGCAAATCCAGCCAGTGCTGCGGCTGGGTATCGGCATCGAGCCAAAGCATCCAGCAGGCGCCGTCGGCATTGCAAAGACGCACCAGCATCAGGCACTGACCATCCCAAACCACTTGCGGCCAGGCCAACACCGTTCCAGCGGGATAGCCTTTGCTTTGCCAGTGCCACTGACCGTCCCACACGATCTGGCCACGAACCGGGCGCAAGCCCTGCACCCCCATGGCAGCGCCGACGATCAACAAAGCCATTGCACTCAAAAGCGTTGCCCAATCGCCAGGTGCGCCAAGCAAGCACCAAGCCAGGTGGACCGCAGCAGCCACAGACCAAAGAAAAGCGTAAATCAGCGCCACCTTCCGAGAGGGCCCAATCCGAAAGGAAACAGCCGGAGCCAGGGAGGCGCTCACGATCGTTGAACGCTTGAAATGGACGTTCTCAACCGGTGTCTGAGCGACCTAGAAGGCCTTGAACACCAGGGTGCCATTGGTGCCGCCAAAACCGAAATTGTTCTTCAGGGCCACCCGCAAGCGAGCATCACGCGCGGTGTTGGCGCAATAGTCCAAATCGCACTCCGGATCGGGATTGGTCAGATTGATGGTCGGCGGAATCTGCTGGTGATGCAGCGCCAGAACGGTAAAAACAGACTCGATGCCACCGGCGCCACCGAGCAAGTGACCGGTCATGGATTTGGTCGAACTGACCACCAGGCCCCGCGCCCGCTCGCCCAGAGCGGCCTTGATCGCGTTCGTTTCATTGACATCGCCCAGTGGCGTGGAGGTGCCGTGCGCATTGAGGTAGTCGACCTCCCCGGCATTGATCCCCGCGTTGCGCAGGGCTGCAAGCATGGCCCGGCGCGGTCCGTCCATATTAGGCGCGGTCATGTGACCGGCATCAGCGCTCATGCCGTAGCCGGCCAACTCCGCATAGATGCGGGCACCGCGCGCCTTGGCATGTTCGTATTCTTCCAACACCATCACCCCGGCGCCCTCGCCCAGAACAAACCCGTCACGGTCCTTGTCCCAGGGGCGGGAAGCAGCCGCCGGGTCGTCGTTGCGGGTGGAGAGGGCTCGCATCGCTGCAAAGCCACCAATGCCCAGCGGGGATACGGTGGACTCGGCCCCACCAGCCACCACCACATCGGCATCGCCATATTCAATCAGGCGGCCTGCCTCGCCGATGCTGTGCAGGCCCGTCGTACAGGCTGTGACCACCGCCAGATTGGGACCCTTGAAGCCAAATCGCATCGACACATGACCGGAGATCATGTTGATGATGGAGGCCGGCACAAAGAAGGGCGAAATGCGGCGTGGACCACGCTGGGTGTACTCCGCATGCGTCTCCTCGATCATGGGCAGCCCACCAATGCCAGAGCCAATCACCACACCGATGCGGCAGGCCTGCTCTTCCCCCAGGGCCTCGCCCAGCGGCAGCCCGGCATCGCGGACCGCCTGATCAGCAGCCGCAATACCATAGTGGATGAAGGTGTCCATGCCGCGCGCTTCCTTGGCGCTGATGTAGGACTCGAGGCTGAAGTTCTTGACCTCGCCGGCGATCTTGCACGCCATGGCCGAGGCATCAAACTTGGTAATGGCGGTAATGCCAGAGCGGCCGGCCAGCAAAGACGACCAGGCTTCAGAGACTGTGTTGCCAACTGGGCTGACGCAGCCCAGACCTGTGACGACGACGCGACGACGGCTCATGCACGAATCCTGAAAGAAAGCCCGGGCGGGGCCGTCCGGCCGCGCACGGGCTAAGGTAAATCGGGGCGCTCAGGCCTTCTGGTGGGAGGTGGCGTAGTCGATCGCGTTTTGCACCGTGGTGATCTTCTCGGCGTCCTCATCAGGGATCTCAATGCCGAACTCGTCTTCCAGGGCCATCACCAATTCCACAGTATCAAGCGAATCAGCGCCGAGGTCGGCCACAAAGGCCTTCTCACCGGTCACCTGGCTCTCTTCAACGCCAAGCTGCTCGGCAATGATCTTTTTGACACGTGCTTCGATATCGCTCATAAATCCCTCGTAGGGTTGTGAAAGAAAGGAGATTTTAGCCGCTGCGGTCCCCGGGCGGTACCCACCCGTCCGGGAGCCGCTTTACATGTGCATGCCACCATTGACGTGAATTTCCTGGCCGGTCACATAGGCCGCCCGCGCACTGGCCAGCCAGGAAACCGCGTGGGCGATGTCCTGCGGATGCCCCAGATGTCCCAGCGGGATCTGGCCGAGCAAGGCCTTGTGCTGCTCCTCGGGCAAGGCGGCCGTCATGTCCGTCTCAATGAAGCCTGGCGCCACGCAATTGACGGTGATGCCCCGGCTGCCCAGTTCCCGAGCCAGGGCGCGCGTCATGCCGGCCACACCGGCCTTGGCCGCCGCGTAATTGGCCTGCCCCGGGTTGCCAGAGGCCCCCACCACGCTGGTGATATTGATGATCCTACCCTGACGCTGCTTCATCATAGGCCTGACCACCGCCCGACTAAGCCGGAAGACCGCCTTCAGGTTGGTGTCCAGCACCGCGTCCCAATCCTCGTCCTTCATGCGCATGGCCAGCTGATCGCGGGTGATTCCGGCGTTGTTGACCAGCACATGCAGACCGCCATGGGCCTTGACGAGCGAGTCGATCAGGGCCTCGGCTGCCGCGGCATTATTGACATCGAGCTTCACACCCGAACTCCCGGGATAGGCGGCCAGGGCTTGAGAAATTCGCTCGGCCCCCTCGTCCGTGGTGGCTGTACCGATGACCCGCAGGCCATCCTGGGCCAGCTGTTGGGCAATGGCCGCACCGATACCCCGGGAAGCACCGGTCACCAGAGCGACCTGCATCTGCGTGTCGGTCATGCGAGAGCTCCTTGGAATTCCTTGAGAGAGGCAGGGTCGAAAAGCGCCAGCCCCTGCAGCTGCGCATCGATTCGCTTGGTCATGCCGGCCAGCACCTTGCCAGGGCCGCATTCAACCACCGTGTCAATGCCACGCGCGCGGATGGCTTGTATGCACTCAACCCAGCGCACCGGGCCGAAAGCCTGACGGTAGAGGGCATCGCGGATGCGCGAGGCTTCGCTTTCAACCGCCACATCGACATTGTTGATAACTGGAATCTGCGGAGCAGACAACTCCAGGGTGGCCAGCTTCTCGCGCAGCTTCTCGGCCGCAGGCCTCATCAGACTCGAATGAAACGGCGCAGACACTGGCAGCGGTAAAGCGCGCTTGGCGCCCAAGGCCTTGAGGACCTCACAGCCCTTGTCGACCCCCGCCTTGGTGCCCGCGATCACCGTCTGGGCCGGATCGTTGAAGTTGACCGCTTCCACCACTTCGGTGGAACCGGCGCCGAAACTCGCCTGCGCCTGCGCACAACCTTGCACCACCCGGGCGGGATCCAGGCCCAAAATGGCGGCCATGGCGCCCACGCCCACCGGCACCGCCTCTTGCATCGCTGCGGCTCGCAATCGCACCAAAGGCGCAGCCTGGGTCAAGGTCAGCACCCCAGCGGCCACCAGCGCACTGTATTCGCCGAGCGAGTGGCCGGCCACGACCGCAGGGCGGTCGCCGCCGGCATCCAACCAGGCCCTGTAGGCGGCCACGCCGGCCACCAGCATCACCGGCTGCGTGTAAGTGGTCAGGGCCAAAGTCTCCTTGGGGCCCTCTTGAATCAAGCGGCCAATATCCTCGCCGAGCGCCTCGGAAGCCTCCTGCAGGGTCTGGGTGACGGCCGGATGGTCGCCCCACGCGTCGAGCATGCCCACCGACTGTGAGCCCTGGCCCGGAAAAACGAATGCGAATGTCTTCATGCTTGCCTCATTGCCTTGCGCCGTCGGGCCCCAGCAGCACTTGGACCCGACCGCCCATCCTCAGTACCTCAATAGCACGGATCCCCAGGTAAAGCCGCCACCTACCCCTTCGAGCAGCAGGACCTGGCCGGGCTGAATGCGGCCGTCACGCACCGCCACATCGAGGGCCAGCGGAATCGAGGCGGCCGATGTATTGCCATGCTGATCCACCGTGACCACCACCTTGTTCGCCGGCAGCTTGAGCTTGCGCGCAGTACTCTGCATGATCCGGATATTGGCCTGATGCGGGATCAGCCAGTCAATGTCGCTCTCCTGCAAGCCAGCCCTGGCCAGAGTGGTGCGAGCCGTTTCCTCCAAAACACCGACGGCCAGCTTGAACACCGCCTGTCCGTCCATCCGCAGCAGGGGGTGACCGGTCACCGTCCCGCCGGAGACATGACCGGGCACGCACAGAATATCCCGGTGACTACCGTCGGCGTGCAGATCCGTGGCCAGGATCCCTTGCTGTTCGCTGGCCTCAAGAACCACCGCTCCAGCACCATCGCCGAACAGCACGCAAGTGGTGCGGTCCTTGAAATCCAGGATGCGGCTGAACACCTCAGCCCCGATGACCAGTGCGCAGCGGGCCGAACCGGCGCGAATCATGGCGTCGGCCACCGTCAGCGCATACACAAAACCACTGCAGACGGCCTGCACATCGAAAGCCGGACAACCAGCCACCCCCAACTTGTGCTGCACCATGCTGGCAGTCGAAGGAAACACCATGTCCGGTGTGGAGGTGGCCACGATGATCAGATCAATGTCAGCGGCCGTCCGTCCACAGGCCTGCAAAGCTTGCCGGGCCGCCTCGAACGCCAGGTCGCTGGCCCCCACATCGACCTCAGCAAAGTGACGGGCCCGAATTCCGGTGCGCTCGACGATCCACTCGTCTGAGGTCTCCACTCCCTGCTCGGCCAGCTGTGCAGCCAGATCGGCATTGCTCAGACGCTTAGGCGGCAAGTAGCTGCCGGTGCCAGTGATGCGAGAAAAGCGACTCATCCCATCCCAAATCTGAAAATCGGCGTGCTGCAAACCTAGGCACGGACCCCGAGGCCATCGGCCGCGGAGGGACTGAGCAAGGGAGCGGCGTGCGCAATACGCTGACGCACCTTGTCCAACAGCCCATGACCAGCCGCATCATAAGCGCGCGCCAGCGCCGCCTCGAAGGCCAGCGCATCGGCCGAGCCGTGGCTCTTGAACACCAAACCACGCAGACCCAACAAGGCCGCACCGTTGTAGCGCCGATGATCCACCCGCTTTTTAAATGAAGTTAGAACAGGAAGAGCAAAGATAGCAGCAATTTTCGTGAAAATGCTGCGGGAGAACTCTTCCTTGATGAAGTCGCCGATCATCCGGGCCAAGCCCTCGCTGGCCTTGAGCGCCACATTGCCGACAAATCCGTCACACACCACAATATCGGTGGTGCCCAGGAAGATATCGTTTCCCTCAACATTTCCGTAAAAATTCAGATCGCCGGAGTTGGCTGCAGATCGAAGCAATTCGGCTGTTTTTTTAATGACTTCACTACCTTTTATCACCTCTTCGCCCACGTTGAGCAAGCCGACACTGGGCGCCTCCCGCTCGGAAATGGCCGAAACCAGAGCCGAACCCATGACGGCAAACTGAAGCAGGTGCTCAGGCGTGCAGTCCACATTGGCGCCCAGATCGAGCACAGTGGTGGCACCCCCCTTGCCGTTGGGCAGCTGGGTGGCAATGGCCGGACGGTCTATGCCCTCGAGGGTCTTGAGCACATAGCGGGCAATGGCCATCAGGGCTCCGGTGTTGCCGGCCGAAACCACCGCATCGGCCGCGCCGGAACTCACCTGCTCGATCGCCAGCCGCATGGACGAGTTCTTTTTGCGGCGCAGGGCGACTTCGAGGGTGTCGTCCATGCCGACCACCTCATCGGCCGCAATCACTGAGCAGCGGGGATGAGCAGCCAATTCGGCCCAACAAGACTGCTCGGCCATGACTTGGGGCAAGCCCACCAGAAGGAGTCGCGCCTGTTCGCGCTTGCGCAGAAAAGCCACGCAGGCCGCCAGTGTGACCGGGGCACCGTGGTCGCCCCCCATCACGTCCACAGCCAGGGTGATCATGGTGCAGTCAATCCGACGGGGTCCACACAACCAGACAAAACAAAGGCCCGCAGGTTCAGTGCGGGCCTAGAGACTATCCAACCAATCAGGCTTCGGACTTGGTCTTGAGCACCTGACGGCCACGGTAGAAGCCGTTGGGGCTGATGTGGTGACGCAGATGAGTCTCGCCGGTGGTTGGCTCAACGGCCAGACCGGGCACGGTCAGGGCATTGTGAGAACGGTGCATGCCGCGCTTGGACGGCGATTTCTTGTTTTGCTGAACGGCCATGGTCCGCTCCTTGCTGGTTAAAAGTGTTACAGACCGCGCCCGGGCACAGAGCCCGGACAAGAAGCCCGTCGGCCACGACCCAGGGCAGATGATTCGCCTTGGACACCCCGACGACCCGGCCCACCAGAGCCCCAACGGGGCCACGCTTGGCCTGACGCGGCAAAACGAGCATTATAGCCCCGCGCGTCCGGTTCGGCTTAGCCTCCGAAACCCGAATGCCCGGTCGGGGCCAGGTCAGAAGCCCATTAGTGAGGCTTCTTCAGGCGGGCCAGAGCCGCAAAGGGATGCTCAGAATCAGCCACCTCACGGACCGGCGAAGCAAGCGGACGGGGACAGCGAGGATGCAGGGAGACCAAGGGCAAGCTGAGCAAAAGCTCATCTTCGATCAACTCCAGAAGGTCAAATCGCTCCTGATGGACCAACAAGTCTTCTTCGCATTCATCGTCCTGCGCCTGGGCAATCTCCTCGCTCTCCACAAATCGGAAACTTCTTTCGATCACCAGCTCGTGCACCGCCGGGGCCAGACAGCGCTGACAAGTCAGCGGCAGTCGGGCCTGCGCCGACAACTCCAGCCACAACTGAACCGGCTGGGCGGGAAGACTGCGCCACTGGACCTTGATGCGCCAGGCAATCGCCTCGGGTGGGGAGCCGGAGAGGTCAAGATCGCCCCACAAACGGGCAAGATCCGAGGGGTCGACCCGACCGCCGAGTTCGCCGGCACCTCGGGCTAGGCCCTCGAGATCCAGAGCACGCAATCGGGACAGTTCGGACATGCGAAGCAGTGTAAGAGAATCAAGCCATGTCCTCGATCCCCAGAACCGCTCGCCCACTGATTCTGGGCTCCACCTCGCCCTACCGCAGAGAATTGCTAGAGAGATTGCGCATCCCCTTTCAAGTGGTGGCTTCGCACGTCGACGAAACGCCCAGCCCCACCGAAACTCCAGCCGAACTGGCACACCGCCTGGCCCTGGCCAAGGCCCAGGCGGTGGCACGATCCCATCCAGAGGCAATCGTGATCGGCTCAGACCAAGTGGCCGACCTGGATGGGCAGAGCCTGGGCAAGCCTGGCAACCATGAACGCGCCACGGAGCAGTTGCAACGTATGCGCGGTCGCGCGGTGATCTTCCAGACTGCAGTGGCCGTGGTATGCGTCTCCAGCGGATTTGCGCAAGTGCGCCAAGCACAGGTAAGAGTGCAATTCGCCGACCTGAGCGATGCGCAGATCGATTACTACCTGCGCACCGAACAACCCTACGACTGCGCAGGCAGCGCCCGCAGCGAAGCTCTAGGCATCGCCTTGCTGCGATCGATCGAGAGCGATGACCCCACCGCACTCATCGGATTGCCGCTGATTCGCACCTGCGAGCTTCTGCGCGCCGCAGGTCTGGAGCCCCTGTCGGCATGAACCCAGGCGCCCTCTATCTGGTACCGGCGCCGCTGGACTTCGGCATCACCGAGGCAGCCTCCTTGCAGGCATGCATGCCCGAGGACACCTTGGTCCGCACGGCCAGCCTGAACTGCTGGATCAGCGAGAACGCCCGCAGCACGCGCGCCTACCTCAAGCGCGTCGGACAGATTCATCCCTTGTCCCGTCCGATGCAGGAAATTGAAATCCATGAGTTGCCAAGGGCCGTCCACAAGCACGGCGATCACGACGGGCGCTTCGATGCGCGCGCCCTCCTGGCGCCCGCTTTGGCCGGTCAGGACATGGGGCTGATTTGCGAGGCTGGCATGCCGGCAATCGCCGACCCAGGTTCTTCCGTGGTACGCGCAGCCCATGACCTGCAAATACCGGTGCGCGCCTTGGTCGGGCCCATCAGCCTGATGTTGGCGCTTGCGGCCAGCGGTCTGAACGGACAGCACTTCGCCTTTGTGGGCTACCTTCCCCAGGAACAGGGCGAACGCAACAAACGCATCGCGCAGCTAGAAGGGTTGGCACTCAGGAGCGGGCAAACGCAGCTTTTCATTGAGACACCCTACCGAAACAAGGCACTCTTTGAGTCCCTGGTGCTCACCCTCGCGGACAAAACACGGCTGGCCATCGCCTGCGGCCTGACCCTGCCGACAGCCTGGACCTTGTGCCTGCCTCGCCAAGAGTGGAAGAAGCGCTCGCCGCCCGATCTGCAGGCCCCCACCGTTTTTGCCATAGGCCGCTGAGCAGCGGCGACGCCCCAGCCCTCCCCCACCTAAGGTGCGGAGTAGGCCTAGCGCAGAACCGGAACGGATTGACCGGCGCGCAACATCACTTCACCGACGGCCGCACCAAAACGCTTGACCAGTCGCTCGGCCACATTGTCCCGGCGGGTGTAATCCATGATGTCTTCGGCCTTGACGATCTCGCGCGCTACAAAATCCAGGCTGCCGAGTTGATCGGCCAAGCCCTGTTCAACCGCTTGCTGACCGCTCCAAAACAGGCCACTGAACGTCTCTTGGTTTTCCTTGAGCCGATCGCCACGCCCCGCCTTGACCGCCGCGATGAATTGCTGGTGGATCTGGTCGAGCATGCGCTGGACCAATGCGCGCTGACCGTCATTGAGCGGACTGAAGGGATCGAGCAGTCCCTTGTTTTCTCCGGCGATCAGCAGACGCCGCTCGACGCCCACCTTGTTCATCAGGCCGGTAAGGCCGAATCCGTCCATGAGCACGCCAATACTGCCCACAATGCTGGCCTTGTCGACAAAGATCTGATCGGCCGCTACGGCCACGTAATAAGCGGCCGAGGCACAGGCTTCCTCGACCACCGCATACACCGGCTTGCCGTGCTTGGCCTTGAGCCGATGGATTTCCTGGTTAATGATGCCCGCTTGTACCGGACTGCCTCCCGGCGAATTGATCAGCAGGACCACCGCGCGCGCGCCTTGGTCCTCAAAAGCCGCCTTGAGCGAGGAATTGACCGCCTCGGCGCTGGCCGGAGAACCGGCCGCGATTTCTCCCGAAATCTCCACCATGGCCGTGTGAGCCGACGAGGCGGCCACCGGATCCGAGCTCCTGGAGAACACCATCCAGGCCAGGACTATCAGAAACGACAACCACGCCAGCCGTAGACCGTTGCGCCATCGACGGGCCTGCCGCTGCTCATCAAGCGCGGCAAAGGCCAGCTTCTCCAGAGTGGTCCGCTCCCAGTGCGCCTCATCTGAGCGGGCTGCCGTTGAGCCAGGCACCGCGCTGGAGGGCGTTGCCGCCGACAAGGACCCGGCGACCGAATCGGGCGCGCTGGGGCGGGAAGCGGAGTCCTGCGGCGAAGGAGAGGGATCGTGCATGATCGATTGGAGCTATCCGAGGTTAAAGAGAGATCGCAGTTTAGAACTCAAGGGGCCGGGCAATATAGCTGGGGTGCCAAAAGACCATGCCCCGCACCTCGGAAAGCTCGATACGGATCAGTCCGCCCCGGCAAGGCCCGCCCGCACAGTCTCCAGTGTCTGGCCTGTAAGCCGCACCATGACTGGCACACAAAAGCCATCGGCCTGTATCGTCAAAAAACCGATCGGGTTGCCAATCGAGTTCCATGGCCACATGGGTGCAGCGATTGAGGTACGCATGGACCCGACCCTCAAAACGGATCGCAAAAGCGCGGCACGTCTGTCCACCGTACTGCAGATCGAAGGACACCGCACGCCCGCCCTCCACAAGATCGGTGCTGTTGCACAGGGCGACAGGCTGTGAGTCGTCCAATGCAAACTCCTCAGGCGTGCCTGAGCAACCACTGCCGCAGTTCAGCCACAGAATGCGCCACCGTCTTCGGCCCAAGCCGATGCAGGCCTTCGGGCTCATGCGCCCCATAGCTGACCGCAACGCTCGCACAACCGGCATTGAGAGCCATCTGCAGATCGTGGGTGGTGTCGCCGATCATCAAAGTGCGATCAGGCCCGGTGCCCAATTCGGCCATCAACTCATGCAGCATGCGAGGGTCGGGCTTTCCTGCTGTCTCGTCGGCTGTCCGTGAGCCATCGAAACGTCCCTGCAATTCGACGCTTTGCAGCGCCTCATCCAGGCCGCGGCGTGACTTGCCAGTGGCCACCGCGAGCCGGTGCCCCCGGTCCCGCAAGTCCTGCAACATAGGCAACACGCCCTTGAACAGGCTGATCTGGCTCTGACGCCGAATGTAGTGGTGCCGATAGCGCTCCCCGAGCAGGTTGTATCGCTCGGGCGGCACATCAGGTGCTGCATGGGCCAGCGCCTGCATCAGACCCAGGCCTATGACATAAGAGGCCGCCTCGTCGCTGGGCACCGTCCCCCCACATCGCGCACCGCCTCCTGAATGCAATGCACGATGATGGCGGTCGAATCGAACAACGTTCCGTCCCAATCAAAAGCGATCAGATCAAATTGAAGAGCTTGGGACATAGTCGATGAAGGCTTGAAGGTCAGTCGGCAGCTCTGACTGCAAACGCAAACGGCGACCATCTGCGGGATGGTCAAAACTGAGCTGCCAGGCATGCAGAAACATGCGCGACAGCGCAGGCGACGCCATTTTCTGCAATTGTCGATTGAGCGGGAAGTCGCCGTACTTTTCGTCCCCTGCAATCGGGTGCCCGGCGCTGGCCAAATGGACCCGGATCTGATGGGTGCGGCCGGTTCGGATGGTGACCTCCAGCAGGCTGAAGGTGCCCAACCCAGGGCGGTCCAGCCGGGCCCGCACCTGAACCAGCGTGATGGCCCGCAGCGCCTGCGGGTGGTCCTTGGGTACGACGCGAACCTGCTTCTGTCCATCATCGAGTTCAGTCTTGAGGAGGGACTGATCGATCACCTTCAGCCGCTCCGGCCAGTGACCGCGCACCAAGGCCAAATAGATCTTGTCGGTGTCGCGCTCGCGAAACTGTTCCTGCAGACGTTTGAGCGCCAAGCGCTTTCTTGCCACCAACAGGACTCCGCTGGTTTCCCGATCGAGCCGATGCACCAGTTCCATGAACCGGTCGGCTGGCCGCGCCATGCGCAACTGCTCAATCAGACCAAACGACACCCCGCTTCCACCGTGAACCGCCAGGCCCGCCGGCTTGTTGATGGCCAGCAGATGTTCATCCTCAAACAGCAGCTCAAGACTGCGGGATGTCAATCCACCGCCTTCGCCCGACAAGGCGCTTCGGCGGCTGATCTGATCGGCCTTGGCTACAGCTCGTGCCGAGGTGCGAACCGGAGGCAGCCTCAGTCGATCACCGACCTGCAAGCGGGTGTCGGCCGTCACCCGAGCTCCATTGAGTCGCACCTGCCCGCTTCGAATCAAGCGATAAACGTGCGTCTTGGGCACGCCCTTGAGCAGGCGAAGCAAGTAATTGTCCAAACGCTGTCCAACCACATCGGGATCGACCTCAATCAGACGCACCGAGGGCGCAGCCGCCGGCTCGGTGGGCAGACCTTCAAGGGGCCCGCGCTCGGAGGCGGGCCGCGGCTTGGCTCTGTCGGACCGTGCCCCTATAATGCGTTTCACCAGCGTTGAACTGTAAGTAATTGATTTAACTAGCAGTTTAGACCAAGCCGCATTCCCGCGGCCGTTTCGCTGGAGGTCGGTGCCAACTGGCCGTCAAACCGGGGGGAGCGACAGCCTCCGCCTCCGCCGACGGAGCAGTCGAGTCGACGCTAGACGAACAGACACGGAATACCCCAACCGGCAGCTGCGGAATTTTTCTGGAGCTGCCGGCGGATACAGGTGACAAGAAGACCTTTTCGCAATCGCCTCGGATGCACATGACTCCAAACCGGACAAACTCAGACCTCAGGCGCCGCAGACTCTTGCGGCTCGGTCCGTGCACGTCCGCGGAGATGTGCAGCCTGGCACAGCGGCCCGATGCGGGCCCAACTTGCCTGCGATGGGTTTGTAATCACTGCATCCACGCGCCCACGCCTCGCGCGCCCCGCTGACCTGAGAAGGTCAGCCCGGCCCGCGCCGGCTCTCCGGCAATTCCCGGTTCGCCTCGCGAGTACTCGCGGCATCCCAACCCCTTTGGGGGATGTGTTTGCGAACGACAGGATATTGCAATGAAGAGAATGCTCATCAACGCCACGCAGGCCGAAGAACGCCGCCTGGCCATCGTCGACGGCCAAAAGCTGCTCGACTACGAAATTGAAATTGAGGGGCGCGAACAGCGCAAGGGAAATATCTACAAGGCGGTGGTGACACGGGTCGAACCTTCACTGGAGGCCTGCTTCGTCGACTACGGCGAGGATCGGCACGGCTTCCTTCCGTTCAAGGAAATCTCCAAGCAGTACTTCGCTCCCGGCGTCTCGGTCAGCCAGGCCCGAATCAACGATGTGATCAAGGAAGGCCAGGAACTGACGGTTCAGGTTGAAAAAGAGGAACGCGGCAACAAGGGCGCAGCCCTGACCACTTTCATTAGCCTGGCCGGCCGCTATGTGGTGCTGATGCCCAACAACCCGCGCGGCGGCGGTGTCAGCCGGCGCATCGAAGGGGACGACCGGGCTGAGCTCAAGGAGGCGATGGACCAGCTCGAATACCCCAACGGCATGTCCATCATCGCTCGCACCGCGGGCATTGGCCGCTCGGCGCCAGAATTGCAGTGGGATCTCAATTACCTGCTCAAGCTTTGGAATGCCATTGACGGGGCCGGGAAAGCGGGCAAGGGCGCCTTCTTGATCTACCAGGAATCGAGCCTGGTGATCCGAGCGATCCGCGATTATTTCAACAGCGACATCGGCGATATCCTGATTGATACCGATGACATCTACGACCAAGCCAAGCAGTTCATGGCCCATGTCATGCCCGAGCATGAGCACCGGGTCAAGCGCTACCGTGACGACACGCCGCTGTTCTCGCGCTTTCAGATCGAGCACCAGATCGAGTCGGCCTATGCCCGCACCGTGACGCTGCCGTCGGGCGGCGCCATCGTGATCGACCACACCGAAGCGCTGGTCAGCGTGGACGTGAACTCGGCCCGCGCCATCAAGGGCGGAGATATCGAGGAGACGGCCACCCGCACCAATCTGGAGGCCGCTGACGAAGTGGCGCGCCAGATGCGATTGCGCGATCTGGGCGGCCTGATCGTGATCGACTTCATTGACATGGAGGAAAGCAAGAACCGCCGCGAGGTCGAGAGCCGTTTGCGCGATGCATTGCGGCAAGATCGTGCCCGCGTTCAGTTCGGTTCGATCAGCAAGTTCGGTTTGCTCGAGATGAGCCGACAGCGCCTGAGGCCGGCCCTTTCGGAAGGCGCCTCCATTCCCTGCCCGCGCTGCGGTGGCGCCGGCCATATTCGCGACACCGAAAGCTCGGCGTTGCAGATCCTGCGCATCATCCAGGAAGACGCCATGAAGGACAACACCGCCGCAGTGCACTGCCAGGTGCCGGTGGAGGTGGCCTCCTTTCTGCTGAACGAAAAGCGCAGCGAGATCGCCAAGATCGAGATGAAGCAGCGCATCGCGGTGCTGCTGGTTCCCAACAAGACCCTGGAGACGCCCAACTACAAGCTCGAGCGCCTCAAGCACGACGATCCGCGTCTGGACAATATCGCTGCGAGCTACAAGATGGCCGAGGAGTTCGAAGATCCGACCACCGTCACGCGACGCAGCCAGGAAAAGAGCAACAAGCAGGAGCCCGTGATCAAGGGTGTTCTGCCTGACGCACCCGCACCTGTCGCCAGCGAAGGATCCAAGCCTGAGTCACGGCGCGGCCCAACGGCTGCTGTGCCTGCCGATAAGCCCGTCAGCAGTGTTCAACCGCCCGCTCCGGCGGCCGAGAAGGGGTTTTTCTCCTGGGTCAAGGGTCTCTTCACGGGCTCTGGCGCCGCTGTCCCCCCCGCGGCGGAAAGCAAACCCGCTGCCGCCGCAGAGCAAGGGGAACGCAAAGAGCCGCGCGGAAACGATCGTGGTGGCCGGCGTGGCGGCCGTGGTCGAGGCGAGCGCGGAGGCGAATCTCGGCCGGCCTCCCCCGAGTCACGTGAATCGGCAGAAGGCCGGGAGCCGCGCCGCAGTCCGCGCGGACAGCCGAAAAGAGGATCTGAACGCCCCGTCGAAGGACAAAGGGGCGATGGCCCATCGGGACGAGAAGAGCGAGAGGCTCGGCCGCCACGCGAAGGACGCGGTCGTCGCGATCGCAACGACCGGCCGGAACGAAGCGACCGCGAGCCAGCGAACCAGACTGAGGTGAGCCAGCAGGAACTGGCCGCCGCCAATCTGGCGGCCATGCAGGCCGCCGACGGCCAAGCCGGCCCGGCTGCACGCACAGAAGGAGAAGGCCGGCGCGAGCGGGGTGATCGCCCGCGCCGCGAGCGCACCGAGAGGGGCGAGCGCGCAGAGCCAGCCGAAAGCGCGAGTGGCTCAAGCCCGCAAGCGCTTGAAGCGACCGATGGAGAAGCGCCCCCGCAAAACCGTGAGCGTCGAGCGCGCGACCGCTATGGGCGTGAGCGCCGGGAGCGAGGGACAGAGCGATCGGACGAAAGCGCTGCCTCATCCAAGACCGCCGAAACCCAGACATCTGAATCGGGCATACCCCCGCAAGTCCCCACAGAGCCGGCAGTCGCAACAGAAGCGTCAACGCCCGTGCAATCGGCATCCGCACCCTCGATCCCGAAGGAAGCACGGTCGACCCTGCCGCGCGTGCAGCCCTACCAACTCCCGCTGCAAGATCTGATGCAAGTGGCTCATGAATCGGGCCTGCAGTGGGTTCACTCGCAACCCGAACGGGTCGCCCAGGCGCAAGCGGCAATTGCCGCTGAACCCAAGCCGGTGCACGTGCCTCGCGAGCGCCCTCCGGTGGCACAGGTCGACGAAGGCCCCCTCATCCTGGTTGAAACCCGGCGCGATCTGCGCGAGATGGCCCTGCCCTTCGAATCCAGTCAGCACCCGCGCTGACCGGGGGTCAAGAGCAGCGGCGATTGAGGCACCCGCCTAAGCCTTAGGATCCGGCCCTCGCGACAGCGCAGGTGCCGGTTCCGCAGGGCTGGCTTAAAGCTCAGCGAGTTTGCGGTAGGCCTGCTCAGCCGTTTCAGCATCGCCCCGCTCTTTTGCCAATTGAGCCAGCGCTCGCCAGGCGCGCCGAAGCAAGGTCACATCCGTCAGCTGTTTCACCGCCTGGCCAAGCAGTTGTTGGGCCTTGCCCCACAGCTGTCGGTGCAAGCAGGCCATGCCGGCCAGGTACTGCAGGTGAGCATCGCCTGGACGGGCCTGCAAGGCTGCTTCCAGGCGCGCCAGCCATGGGCCGTCGATTGAATCGAGCCCACGCTCGAGTACCAGGATCCAGCGCACCCGCACGGCATCGGAGAGATCTTGCGTCGATGCACCGAGAAGCCGGTCCCAGACAGGGGCCAGCCACTGTCGGCCCAGGCTGGCCTCCCCCCCGAGCTCCATCAGGCGCGAAGCGGCATGCACCGCCACCTCGGTCATCGCCCTTTCGGACTCCTCCAGGCCCTGCCAAGCCTGCTGCAATTGCCTGACATCACGGGCCGATTGCAGCACCTCGATCGCCAAACCCCTGATGATGCTTTGCGCCCCCTGATCGGAGAAGGCACGATGCTTGGCCAATAGACGCGCGGTCTCAAGAGCCTGCGGAATCTGCCGGGCCAAGCGCGCAGCCTTCAGACGCAGCCGCAAGGCCAGGGTACGGCGCCCCACCCCGGCTGGCAGGCGAGAGAGGTGCTCCAGCGCCGCCGCCGGATCCCGGTCCTCCAGGGCCCAACGGGCTGCACGCAGCTCAATCCCCTCACGCGTCTCGGTGGCCAGCCGCTGGACGGGCAAGTCCAGGGCCAGGCGCAGGTGCTCGTCACGCAGGCCACGGTTTTGCAGCGCCTGCGCACTTTCGGCCACGATCAAGTGGGCCAACGCCCGCAACTGAAGACCGCGCTGGGAGCTGTAGCCGCTGTCTTGGACTGACTCACCGGCGAGTTGGGCCAGACTGCGCTCCTGCGCCAGAGCCAATTGCGCCGCACGAGAGGCTCTGATGAAACGACCGGCCAGAAGATGCGCCAGCGCATCCAGAAGCGCTGCATGCATGGCACGCTCTCGCTGCTGCGCCCGCCAGCGGCGCGCTTGGGAGGGCAGAGAAAAAGCGGCGGCCAAGGCCCGCAGAGCCAGATGAAGCAGCAAAAACGTCAGCAGTCCCAGCAACAAGACCAGATTCAAAGACAGGTCGATTCGATGCGGTGGCCAAAACACCGTCACCACGGCTTGGTTATTGCCTGCAAACAAGGCCACGGCTACGGCCACGGCAAACAGGGCAATCAGCCAGATCGCAGCACGCATGCGCGGTCCTCAGCGTCCGCCTGAGACCGCCGACAGGGCGGCGATGGTCTTGTCCAATCGAGGCAAATCAGTCGACTTCAAACCCGACTGAACTTGCTGCAAAAGGGCCTGGGCCGACTGGGTCTTGCGCGAAGAAGTGTCGAAATAGCGCTGCAGTGCCTGTTCGACGGCCGATAGATCCGATCGCGCCACCTCCGTTTGTCGCGACAACAAGGCCAGACGCGCGTTGAGCAACTTGAGCTTGGTGTTCTCCCGCAGGAAAAAAGCCTGCTCAGGCGCCAAAAGCGCCGCTTCCGGCCGGTCAATCCGGCTGACTCGCAGCAGCCCTCGGGCCTCCTGCTGAACCGCCGACAGGGCCGCCGACCAAACCCGCTCGAACCAATCACCAATGGCGCCGGTGGTCGCCCGGATCAGACCCTGATCAGCGCCCTGCCCAGCCCTCGCAGCCGGGGCGGGCGGGGGCTCAGCGGTGGCCGGCGCTGCATTGGCCACCGGTATTTCATCGACGAGACGGCTCAGTTCGTCCACACGCACCAGCAAAGTCGTGGTGTCGGTCACCGCCATCGCCTTGATGCGCTCGGTGTCCTGGGCAATGGCGCGCAGCACCGGATTGAGTCGAGGCTGGGAGGCGCGCTGAAGTCGTTGCTCCGCGGTACGCAAGGCAGCCAGCAAAGGCTCCGTACTGCCCGTCAACTGGGCCTGCTGCTGGGCCAGCCTCAAGGCCGATTCCATATCGATTGCCAGATTTTCATCGCGCGAGCGCGACATGCTCTGCATCAACTCTTCGAGCTGCTGTCGCTGCAGGCTGACCTCGCTGAGGCGGGATTCGAGGCCGGCCATGCGGACACCCATGTCACGGACAGTGTCCTGCGCTTGCTGGGCTAAGGCGCGCGCCGAGACGGCTTGGGCACCCGCATCGAGGCTTCGGCGGGCCAACTCCTCCTGGATACCTGAGAGCTTCTGCCATAGCATCACCCCCAGAACCAATGCAAGGAGAGACAGCGCCAGGACCGTCCAGGCCCAGCCCCTCGATTGCCACCACTCCTGCGGGGGAGTGAGATCTTGAATGACTGGCAGGTCCTCAGCCCCCTCCGGGGACCGCGGGGCGGGCCCGGCCGCCGGGGCGGCAGGTGCTGTAGGGGGGGCCGCAGGCTCACTCATGGAGCACTGATTTTATCGACGCCAGTACATCGCTGAGCGCCGGTCGCGATTCCAGCACACGCGCAAAGCCCTTGGCTCGGGCCGCCTGCGCAATCCGAGGATGCGTGGCCAGCGCAAGGGCGGCTCGCCAATCGATGTCCGCCGGCAGATGCGCAATGGCCTCGGAGCTGCTGAACAGCCACCAGGATCCATCGCGACAAGCACTCTCTATCCGCTGCCGATCGGCCAGGCTCCAATTGGGCGCGCGCCTTTCGTACACCACCAGGGCATCGACCTGCGCGCCCGCCTGCTCGAGCTGATCCGCCAGCCATTGTCGGCCAGTGCCCGCACCCGGCGGCCCGCTGCGGCCCCGCACCAGCAGCACCTGACGACCAGCCCAGGGACGATCGGCGATGGCCTGCCAGAGCGCTTCCGAATCAAACTGACCTGCATCGGCCGGCGGCTCGTCAATCTGCGCGGCAGGCACTCCAAAAGCTCGCAGCCGCTCGGCAGTACCTGGCCCGGGCGCAAGCCAGCGCAGAGAAGCCGGCCCCGGCCCTTGCCAGCCCTGCAGGAAATTCTCGACCGCGTTGCCACTGACCAGCATCACAGCCGAACAAGCGTGCAGGCGCTGCTGGCCGACCTGTCGCTCGGCAGCGCTGAGCAGGGGCACGATTTCCAAAAGGGGTAAGGCCTCGGCTGCGCAACCGGCCGCCCGCAGCTGATCGACCCATGCCCGGGCCTGTTCGGCCGGGCGGGTGACGATGATGCGGGGACCTGTCGATGTCACGCGCGCGCCGTTAAATCCGCTGGTCATGACCGCGGGTCGGGCTCAGGTCATCAGGCAGCGGGCACCGGCCGGGCACCCCCGGCTCGCAAGCGGGCCGCCACCTGCTCGCCCAGGGCGCGCGCCTGATCCTGATCGCGCACCAGGGCCCGCTCGCTGGCTCGCACCAGGGGTACCACGGGCCTGAGGGCGGCCTGAGGAATCTCCTCGGCCAGGTCGCCGGGGTCACCCCATGCGGCCTGCAGTTGCAGCCATCCGTCGGAGCCTGCCCCAGCGGTGAAGGCAGCCAGGGGCATAGAGCAACTGCCGCCCATGGCGCGCGAGACCGCGCGTTCGGCGGTCACGGCCAGCCAGGTCGGCTCATGGGCCAGAGTGCCCAACCCCTCGAGCATGTCCTGACGATCGGCGCGCACCTCAATGCCCAGCGCCCCTTGTCCAGCTGCAGGCAATATCTGGCTGGTCTCAAAGACGGAGCGGATCCGCGCGCCCATACCCAGACGCTTGAGCCCGGCAGCGGCCAGTACGATGGCCTGGTACTGGCCCTCATCGAGTTTGCGCAGGCGAGTGTCCAGATTCCCGCGAAGCGGCATGATGCGCAAATCCGGGCGCAAAGCCCGCAAAAGCACCTGACGGCGCAGGCTCGAAGTCCCCACCACCGCCCCGACCGGCAACGCGTCCAGGCTGTCGAAATGGTTGGAGACAAACGCATCGCGCGGATCCTCACGCTCCATCACGCAGGCCAGCGCGAAGCCCTCAGGCAGGTCCATGGGGACGTCCTTGAGCGAGTGCACCGCCAGATCGGCTCGGCCATCGGCCAGAGCCGTCTCCAGTTCCTTGACGAACAAGCCCTTGCCACCGACCTTGCTCAGCGACCGATCCAGAATCTGGTCGCCCTGGGTGGTCATGCCCAGCAACTCCACCTGCCAGCCCAGTCGATCCTGCAGCAAGGCCTTGACATGCTCAGCCTGCCAGAGGGCCAGGCGACTTTCCCGGGTGGCGATGACCACCTTTTTAGATCCAGACATGTGAAGCACCACTCCCCGCGCCAGCGCGCTGAAACATTCAAGGAAGATGCTAGCACGAGCCCCCTGACTCGAGCCGATCGAGCGGCCCCGTGCCCGCCGCGGGTCCTCGATAGAATTTGACCACCATGAGCAACCAACTCAACCAAAAATCCCAAGCCTGGTCCGCGCTCTTTTCAGAGCCTATGAGCGAGTTGGTCAAGCGCTATACCGCCAGCGTGTTCTTCGACAAGCGCCTGTGGCGGGCCGACATCCAGGGCTCTCTGGCGCACGCGGAGATGCTGGCCGCTCAAGGCATCATCACCTCGCAGGATCTGAACGACATCCAGCGGGGCATGGCCCAGATCACCCAAGAGATCGAAACCGGCGCTTTCGAATGGAAGCTAGACCTGGAAGACGTGCATCTGAACATCGAAGCGCGCCTGACGCAGCTCGTGGGCGACGCGGGCAAGCGCCTGCACACCGGCCGCAGCCGCAACGACCAGGTGGCCACTGACGTGCGCCTATGGCTGCGCGGCGAAACCGACCTGATCATCGATCTGCTGGCGGACCTGCAAAAGTCGCTGATAGATGTGGCCGAAAAAAATGTCGACGTGATCCTTCCAGGCTTCACTCATCTGCAGGTCGCGCAGCCGGTGAGTTTTGCGCACCACCTGCTGGCCTACGTAGAAATGTTCAGCCGCGACGCCGAACGCTTTCTTGATGCACGCCGGCGCACTAATCGGCTGCCGCTGGGCTCGGCAGCCTTGGCCGGTACCACCTACCCGCTGGACCGCGAGCGGGTGGCCCGCGCGCTGGGCATGGTCGATGACAAAGGGCAGCCGCAAGTGAGCCAGAACAGCCTGGACGGCGTGAGCGACCGCGACTTCGCGATCGAATTCACCGCTGCTGCTTCGCTGTGCATGGTGCACATCAGCCGCCTGAGCGAAGAGCTGATCCTGTGGATGAGCCAGAACTTCGGCTTTGTGAAGATCGCCGACCGCTTCACCACCGGCTCGTCGATCATGCCGCAGAAGAAAAACCCCGACGTGCCCGAACTGGCCCGTGGCAAGACCGGCCGCGTGGTCGGCCACCTGATGGGGCTGATCACCTTGATGAAAGGCCAGCCCCTGGCCTACAACAAGGACAACCAGGAAGACAAGGAGCCGCTGTTCGATACAGTGGACACGCTCAAGGACACCCTGCGCATCTTCAGCGAGATGGTGGGTGGCCAGGTCAACCCGGCCACTGGCCAAAAAGAAGGCGGCATCACCGTCAATGCGCAGGCGATGGAAGACGCCGCCAAAAAGGGCTATGCCACCGCCACCGACCTGGCCGATTACCTGGTCAAGAAGGGCCTGCCCTTCCGCGACGCGCACGAAACGGTGGCTCACGCGGTCAAAGCGGCCACCCAACACAATTGCGACCTGTCGGAATTGCCGCTGCCTGTGCTGCAGGGCTTTCACCCGGCTATCGAAAAGGACGTCTACCACTGCCTGAGCCTGCGCGGCTCACTCGAGGCCCGCCACACCTTGGGCGGCACCGCACCAGCGCAGGTGCGTGCACAGATTGCCCGCCATCGCGCCCGCCTGGGCTAAGAGGCGGTCCGTCCAGTCGCCGATCAGCCGCCGGGCGGCGGCAGATCCGACCCTCCGATGCGCTTGCGCAACCAGACCAGCCCCTCGCCCACCGGTATTCGGCCGCCCTGCTGGATCGCCGGCTGCAGCTTCGCACCTGGGACCCCGTTGGGGCCCAGGTCAAAGGAAAACACATAGTAGGGATGCTGGCCCATGCGCAGATCGGTCACCATCAGCCGGCCCTCGCGCAGGGCCAGGCTGTAAAAGCCGTCCGAAAACCGGGCCAGTTGAGCCACCTGGGGCTGCAAGGCCATGGTCTGCAGCAACTCACCGCCCCGATCACGCGCCTGCAGTCGCAAGGGACGACTCCCATCCGTCAAGGCGTAATAGCCCTCGTGATAGCGCGGTCCATCGATCACGACCACCCGCCAAAGCAGGGTCTGAAGAGGCGCGGGCGTCACCAGCACTGGCCGATCAGACAAGCCCTGTGCAGACAGGCTCTCACGAACCCGATCAACTACGACAGCCTGGGCCAATACGGTCCAGGCCAGATACCCGGTGCTCAGGGCCAAGCCCCAGCGGTTGGCACGCAGGCCCCGATCTGGAGATCGCTGCAGGGCCGCTGCGATCAGCCCCCCCAACAAGGGCACTGAATACAGCGGATCGATGATGAAGATGCTGCCCAAGCCATAGGCCTGATCGGTAAAGGGTTGCAGGACCTGTGTCCCATAGATCGTCATCAAATCGAGCAGCGGGTGAGTGAATAAAGCCAGCCACAAGGCCAGTGTCCAGCGGGACCCACTGGCCTGCGGTCGATCGGGCAAGTTCCCGCGGCGACGCTCGGTCCAGCCTGCCACAGCGGCCAAGGCCGGAGCAAGCAGGGTCAACAGCAACAAGGAGTGGCTGAGCCCACGGTGATGCACCATGTTCTGTAGGTCGTCACCATGATCGATCAACACGTCCAGATCGGGCAACAGACCGGCCATGCCGCCCCATAGAGCGGCCCGCCAGAGGGCAGTTCGGCGACCCAGGACGGCCACGCTCAGGCTGGCGCCCAGGGCCACCTGGGTCAGGCTGTCCATGAAGCAGACGCAAGGTTTTGCATGGCTGCGAGCTTAGCCCGGGCACTATCTCCCTGTGTCGACGGTGCAAATTTTTTCAGGTGCGGCCCCGCAGCTTTCACAGGCCCGCCCGATCAGGGCGGCTACCATGAGGGATCTCAGACCGTTTTCCGAAGGAAGACGAGATGACCGTGATCACCCATGTTGAAGACCTTCGCGTCCTCGCCCAAAAGCGCGTGCCACGCATGTTCTATGACTATGCCGACAGCGGCTCCTGGACCGAGAGCACCTACAGGGCCAACGAAGCGGACTTTCAGAAGATCAAGTTCCGCCAGCGGGTAGCGGTCAACATGGAAGGCCGCAGCACCGCCAGCACCATGGTCGGGCAGCAGGTGGCCATGCCGGTGGCCCTGGCTCCAACAGGCCTGACCGGCATGCAGCACGCCGACGGAGAAATTCTGGCAGCGCGCGCGGCACGTGCCTTCGGCGTCCCCTTTACTCTCTCGACCATGAGCATCTGCTCGATCGAAGATGTGGCGCAGCACGCAGGCGAGGGATTTTGGTTCCAGCTTTACGTGATGAAGGACAGAGCCTTTATCGAACGCCTGATCGACCGTGCCAAGGCCGCGCACTGCGGCGCGCTGGTGCTGACTCTGGATCTGCAGATTCTGGGCCAGAGACACAAAGACTTGCGCAACGGCCTGTCAGCGCCCCCCAAACTCACGCTGCGCAATATCATCAACATGGCCACCAAACCCCGCTGGGCCCTGGGCATGCTGGGCACACAGCGCCGCCAGTTCGGCAATATCGTTGGTCATGTCAGCGGCGTGGCCGACATGGGCAGCCTGTCGGAATGGACGGCCAGTCAGTTTGACCCGGCACTGAACTGGGGCGATGTGGAATGGATCAAGAAGCGTTGGGGGGGCAAGCTCATCCTCAAAGGCATTCAGGATGTGGAAGACGCAAAGATGGCTGCCCAATCGGGCGCCGATGCACTGATCGTCTCCAACCACGGTGGTCGCCAGCTCGACGGTGCGCAATCGAGCATCGAGGCCCTGCCGGCGATCGTCGATGCGGTTGGGCGACACATCGAAGTTCACATGGACGGAGGAATCCGCAGCGGCCAGGACGTTCTGAAGGCACTGGCGCTCGGCGCCAAGGGCACCTATATCGGCCGCGCCTTCCTGTATGGCCTGGGCGCCATGGGTGAGACTGGCGTCGAGAAGGTGCTGCGAATCATCCACAAGGAACTCGACCTGAGTATGGCCTTTTGCGGACACACCCGTATCGATACGATCAATCGCGACATCCTGCTGCCAGGTACCTATCCGACCGCCTGAGCGCGCAGCCCTCCGCCTGCATCGGTCGATCCGATAGGGATTTGAGGACGAGGATAGACTTGCTCGCCTTCTGGAGACCGATATGAATGCACCCGCCCCCTCGGAACAGGCCATTTTGGAGGCCCTGTCCCAAGTTCTCGACCCCCACACCAAGAAAGACTACGTTTCAACCAAAGCTCTGAGCAAACTGCAGATCAAGGGATCCGAGGTGTCTTTTGAAGTGGAGCTGGGTTATCCGGCGCGCAGCCGCACGGCCGCGCTTGAGGAGCAATTGCGGAGGGCAGCGCGCCAAGTTCCGGGTGTGGAGCAGGTGCAAGTGCAGATCCATAGCCGTATCGCCAGTCATGCGGTACAGCGCGGGATCAAACTGATGGAGGGCGTTCGCAACGTCATTGCAGTGGCCTCGGGCAAGGGCGGCGTCGGGAAAAGCACGACTGCGGTCAATTTAGCCCTTGCACTGGCCGCTGAGGGCGCTCGGGTCGGCCTTCTTGATGCAGACATCTACGGACCGAGCCAGCCCACCATGACCGGCACCAGCGGAAAGCCCGAAACGCTGGACGGCAAGCTCATGGAGCCCAAGCTCAGGCATGGGCTGCAGATCAACAGCATCGGCTTTCTGGTCAGCGAAGATCAGGCCATGGTCTGGCGCGGCCCCATGGCCAGCCAAGCCCTAGAGCAACTGATTAGCCAGACCCGCTGGCAAGACCTCGACTACCTGATCGTCGATATGCCGCCGGGCACCGGTGATATCCAGCTGACGCTGGCGCAGAAAGTGCCACTGACTGGCGCGGTCATCGTCACCACGCCGCAGGACATTGCGCTTATCGATGCCAAAAAAGGCATCAAGATGTTCGAAAAGGTGGGCGTCCCCATCTTGGGGCTGGTGGAAAACATGGCCGTGCACGTTTGCAGCGCCTGCGGACATGTCGAGCACATCTTCGGCGCCGAGGGCGGCCGCAAGATGGCCGAGCAATACGGCATCGACTGGCTCGGCGCCCTGCCGCTTTCCATCGACATCCGCTTGCAAGCCGACAGCGGCCATCCCACCGTGGCGGCCCATCCTGACAGCGAAGCAGCCCAACTCTATCGCGAGATCGCACACAGATTGGCAGTCAAGGTGGCCCTCAAGGCCAAGGATTTCTCCTCTCGCTTCCCCACCATAACCGTCTCACGGGACACCTAGGGGGCGCTGCGTGTCAGTTCTGCCGCAGCGTCCGCGGCGTATCGCGCATCTGGATATGGATGCGTTCTTTGCCTCTGTGGAATTGCGGCGCTATCCGCAGCTCAAGGGTTTGCCACTGGTCATTGGAGGCGGACGCGGCGGCCCTGATCCAGCGTTGGTCCAGGCCTATGGTTCGACCGCCGCCATTCCGGTAGATGCCTTTACCCGCCTGAAGGACTATGTCGGCCGCGGAGTGATCACGACGGCCACCTACGCTGCCCGAGAGTTCGGGGTAGGCTCGGCCATGGGCATGATGAAAGCCGCACGACTGTGCCCGCAGGCACTGGTGCTGCCCGTCGACTTCGAGGAGATCCGGCGCTATTCGCAAGCCTTCAAAGAAGTGATTCGGGAGATTGCGCCCACTGTGGAAGATCGGGGAGTCGATGAGGTGTACATCGACTTCACCGATGTACCCGGCGGCCAGCGCGAAGGCGGTCGTTCGTTGGCCCGTCTGATTCAGCGCAGCATCTTCGAGCGCACCGGACTGACCTGCTCGATCGGCGTGGCGCCCAACAAGCTGATTGCCAAGATGGCCAGCGAGTTCCACAAGCCCAACGGCATCTCCATCCTGCACGAAGCCGACCTGCAGAGCGCGATCTGGCCGCTGGCTTGCCGAAAGATCAATGGTATTGGCCCCCGATCCGACGAAAAACTTCAGCGCCTGGGCATACGCACCATAGGCGAATTGGCTGCCTGCGATCGGCAATGGTTGATGGAGCGCTTCGGCAAGGCTACGGGCAGCTGGATGCACCAGTCCGCCTGGGGACTCGATGACCGACCGGTGGTGACCCACAGCGAACCGGTATCGATGAGTCGGGAAACCACCTTTGAGCGCGATTTGCACCCGGTGCGGGACCGGGCGCAATTGGGCGTACTCTTTACCGGCTTGTGCGAGCGGGTGGCAGCGGACCTGCAGCGCAAGGGCTATCGCGGCCGCACGATCGGCATCAAATTGCGCTACGAGGATTTCCGCAGCGTGACCCGCGACCACACCCTGGAGCAGGCCACTGACGACCCGGTCGCCATTCGGCAGGCGGCCGGTCAATTGCTCAAACGAGTGCCACTGGACAAACGGCTGCGACTGTTAGGGGTGCGGGTGGGCTCGCTGATCAAGTCTGAGTGAGAGGACTCCATCGCGCCGAGGGCGGCACTTTCACTGTCTCATCGAAAGAGCCTTCGCAGCCGCAATGGGAGCCGCGCCAAGAACTACTGACGCGCGGTTCGGACCTGTGCGGGCAGGGGCTGCGGGAAGCTGGTTCTGAACGGATTGATATCCAGCCCCCCACGCCGGGTGTAACGTGCATAAACGGCCAAGCGGCTGGGGCGGCAGCGGCTCCAGACATCCATGAAGATGCGCTCGACACACTGCTCATGGAACTCATGGTGGTTTCGAAAGCTCACCAAATACTGCAGCAAGCCGCCCTGATCGATCTGCGGGCCGCTGTAGCTGATCTGTACGCTGCCCCAATCGGGCTGACCCGTCACCAGACAATTGCTCTTGAGCAAGCGACTGGTCAAGACCTCGGCCACTGGCTGTTCATCGAAGGCTGCTGTCAGCAACTGCGGCGCCGGGGTGTAGTGCGTACATTCAATATCCAGCCGGTCCAGGCTCAATCCATCGAGCTCGGCAATCGCCTGCCGGTCAAAGTCTTCGGGCGCGATCAGCCGAATGCCTACTGCCGCGTTCCCAGAGGTCTTCTCCCCCCATAGCGCGTGGCCCAGATCGGCCCGCAGGCGGGCCTGCACATCAGTCGCATCAGAAAAACGGCTACCGCTGAAACTGCCCAAATAGAGCTTGAGCGATTTGCTCTCGATGATGTTCGGACTCTCGCAGGGCACCACGCACTGCATCAAGGCCACCTGCGGCTTACCGCGCAGGTTGAGCCAGCTCAGCTCATAAGCAGTCCACAGATCGGCACCCATGAAAGGCGGATCTGAAACGATGCCGATTTCCTGACGCTTGGGCAGCCGGGCCAGGGGAAACAGCAAGCTCGGATCGTATTGATCGGGGTAGCCGGTGGTCTTGCCCAGGGTTGATTGTTCAGGTGTGTTCATACGCCCATTGTCGATGCACCGCCCTATTCAAAGCGCCCCTCGCGCAGCCATTTGGTGGCAATCCATTTCTCGCCTCGCAGCACCGGCGCGCCCGCGTGCAGCGAGCGGCTGGACGGGTCGGGACGGCTGTAGTTGAAGAACACGGCATTGCCACGTACCGGCGCACATTCAAACTGCACGTCCGGAAAGGTGGTCGCGCCTCCAGCCTCCGGCTCGTTGAGGTACATGACGATCGTGGCCACCCGCTGCCCGCCGCGCCTGAGAATGGTCGGGGTGCCTGGCTCCTGGGGACCAAAGTAGTCGTAATGCGGCTTGTATTGGGCTCCTGGCCCATAGCGCAGCACCTGCAGACCCTCGCCGTTTTCGATCGGCCAGTCCAGCAGGCGCGCCAACCTTTTCTCGATGCGCTCGATCAGCGCGCTCTCGCCGCGTTTGAAGAACATGCCCTGACTGGTTCGGTCGGCATTTTCTTCTTCGCCACCGGTCTTGACCGAGACCGTCAGCGACCGGCTCAAGCGCGGCCGAGCCTCTTCGATCAGAGCCTGACACTCCTGGGCATCAAGCAGCTGGCCCAGCACCATCAGCTGCGGATCACGCATCAAGGCCAGCACTTGCACCTGGCGATCACCGGCATCGAGCCAGGTCTGCTCCCCTGCCCCCGGGGGCCAGGGGACCGCACGTGGCAAGCCATCAACAGCCGGGGCCACTACTTGCTCCTGCACCGCCGCTGGCTTGAGCCCGGTGAAATCACAGGCCTGCAAGTGATCCCAGCCCGAATCACGCAGAGCCTTGTAAAGAGCCCGTTCGTCAAAACCGGCAGCACGTTGGGCCGCCAGCCATTGCTCAACGCTGCGGCGCATCTCTTGAGTGATCAGAACAGGCATGGGTGCTCCTAGAGCCTTTTCGGTGACTCAGACCTCCTGGCGTCGGCGAAAAACCAAGCGCCCAGGTTCCGAGGCCTCGGGTACAAACGCATAGCCCTCACGGTCAAAGCCTTCGAGCTTGGCCGGTGTGTCCACCTTTTTCTCAATGGCGTAACGGGCCATCAGACCTCGGGCCCGCTTGGCCATGAAGCTGATGATCTTGTACTTGCCCGCCTTAAATTCCTCAAAGACACACTGCACCACCGGCAGCTTGAGAGCCTTGAGGTCTACCGCCTTGAAATATTCCTCACTGGCCAAATTCACCAAGACCGGTTTTTTGTGACCCTGAGCGCGTTCATTGAGGTAGTGGGCGATTCGGTCACCCCAAAATTGATAGAGATTCTTACCGCGTGCGTTCGGCAGTGCGGTTCCCATCTCCAACCTGTAGGGCTGCATCCAATCCAGCGGACGCAACACACCGTAGAGCCCACTGAGGATGCACAGATGCTCTTGCGCCCACTCGAGCTGCGCCGGCTTGAGGCTGCGAGCGTCAAGCCCCTCATAAACATCGCCATTGAAGGCCAGCAGCGCCTGCCGCGAATTGTTGGCGGTGAACTTGGCCGTCCAGGCCTGGTAGCGGGCAGCATTGAGACCGGCCAAGGCATCAGAAAGGTCCATCAGCTCGGCAATCTGCTGCGGCGAGCGCTGACGCAATAGAGAGACCAATTCGCTTGAATGCTCGACAAACCCGGCGTGGGTATGGGCCAACCCAGCCGGCAGCGGCGACTCGTAGTCCAGGGACTTGGCAGGCGATAGCAGAAACAGCATGAGACAAACGTGGGGGAGGAAAGACGGACAATTATGGGGCGGCCCAGAAGCCGATGCACGATCTCGACCATCCCCCACTTGAAACCCCTATCCCCTTGCAGGCAGGACCCTTGTGAGTCAGCTGTTTACCCCTTACACCTTTGAAGCCCCAGCCCAGTCGCTGACCCTGGCCAACCGATTGGTCGTGGCCCCGATGTGCCAGTATTCCTGTACTGACGGGCAAGCCAACGACTGGCACCTGATGCACTGGGCCATGCTGCTCAACAGCGGGGCCGGTCTGGTGACCCTCGAAGCTACCGCCGTCAGTCCCGAGGGCCGCATCACCCCCGGCTGCCTGGGGCTTTGGGATCAAGCCACCGCCGCGGCCCTGAGCGAGATGCTCCAGCGCGCGCGTCGGCTGGCACCCCCAACACCGGTGTGCATACAGCTGGGCCACGCCGGGCGCAAAGCCTCCAGCGAGGTACCCTGGCGTGGCGGTCAGTTGATTGCCGCCGACCAAGGCGGCTGGCGCCCATGGGGGCCTAGCGCCCTGCCCCACTTGCCGCAGGAAGCGCCGCCGCTGGTACTGGAGGCTGGCGGTATCCGCCAAATTCGCGATGACTTTGTATCAGCTGCGCGCCGCAGCGCCGAAATCGGCATCGAGGCCATCGAGCTGCACGCGGCGCACGGCTACCTCCTGCACCAATTCCTCTCCCCGCTGAGCAATCAGCGCACAGATGCATACGGCGGCAGTTTTGAGAACCGCATTCGGCTGACGCTGGAAGTCTTCCAAGACGTGCGGCGTGTGTTCGGCGGCACGCTGGGCGTTCGCATCTCCGGCACCGATTGGGTCGAGGGCGGCTGGACAGTGCAAGAAACGGCCGAGCTGGCCTGCCGGCTCAAGGCACTGGGCGCCCAGTTCGTGCATATCTCCTCAGGCGGCGTGTCACCGCTGCAAAAAATTCCGGTCGGGCCCGGCTACCAGGTGCCGCTGGCGCGCGAAGTGCGACGCCGATCGGGCTTGACCACTTTTGCCGTTGGCCTGATCACCGAGCCCCAGCAGGCCGAGGAAGTACTGGCCAGCGGCGATGCCGACCTAGTGGCAGTGGCGCGGGCCTTTCTCTATGACCCGCGCTGGGGCTGGCATGCAGCCGCAGCGCTCGGCGCGCATGTGCAGGCGCAGCCCCCCTATTGGCGCTGCCCCCCAAGAGAGGCCGCTACCGTGTTCGGGCCGGATGCGAGGATCGGGATGCGATAGGACGATCGCCGCGAGGGCGCCGCTCCCAAGCACAGCGCCGTCCATGTGGGAGCGCCGCCCTCAGCGCGATGTTGCGACGGCTTACCGCAAATCCCCGGCCAGAGAAGCCAGGGTCTCCGGCGCAATCGTCACATGGGCCGGATAGTTGGTGTGGTCACAGCCCAACTTCACGGCCGCGCCGGCCTTGATGGCGGCGCACTGAGCCGGGTTGAATTCAAAGCGCAAAAAATGCACGGCTGAGGTTTTCTCCTCGTTCTCGCGCTCGAGGTCTTCGTCGGCGATCGCATACACCCGGCCCTCGCCCTCCACCTCGACGAACAGGCGATCCTCAACACCGATCAAGCGTTTGAGTTCACGCTTGCGCTCGTTGATGTCGGGGTATTCAATCAGCAGAGTGGCCTTCCAATTGGTACCCTCAGGAACCAGCGGTGCGTAGGCCTCCACCTCGTGCTCAATACCCTCTTCCTCGAAGATCTTCTCGATGCGCAGCATCTCCTGAATCTGATATCGAATGGTGATTTCGCTTTCGAACTGCACATTCAAATGGTCGCCCAGCTGCACGCTACGCAGCTGACGGTGCTTGACCACGCTGGGCTTATTCTCTTTGCGCCACTTGCTGTAGGCCTCCAGGGTCATCAGAGAGTCGCGGGTAACTTTGCCAGTCAAATGCATATGAATTCCTTTCTCGCCAGAACATAGCCACGTCCTGGACCTTTTTCAGCCGTTGAAGTTACTTGAGGCCGTAAGCCGTGCGGATCAAGGTCAGCGGATGCTTTTGCGGCACCTCACCGAGCTTATTGACCTCAAAGCCCTGAGCAATATGGTGGCCTCCGAGCGGGCAATCGCTGGAGATGACATCGGGCGCTCCGCCATCCTTGTGCTGAGCCATGGCCTTGAACAGCGGCTTGCCAATCTTCATCGCCTGATCGTGGAAGCCTTTCTTCACCCCGAAAGTGCCGGCATGACCCGAACAACGCTCGTGGGTGTGAACGCTGGTGCCCGGCACCATCTTGAGCATTTCCTCGGTCTTTTTACCGATGTTCTGCACCCGTCCGTGACAGGGAATCTGATAGCTGATCTTGCCCAGACTCTGCGGAAATTCCGTCTTAAGCAGGCCATCGCGCTTGCGTGCCATCAGGTACTCAAACGGATCCCACATGTGCTCCTTGACCAGCTGCACCTCAGCATCCTCCGGGTACATCAGAGGAATCTCCTGCTTGAACATGAGCGTGCAGCTGGGCACCGCACTCAGGATGGCAAAGCCGTCACGGGCATATCGGGCCAGCACCGGGATATTGGCCTGCTTGCTCTCGTCCACCGACTCGAGATCGCCCAGTTCCAGCTTGGGCATGCCACAACACTTTTCCTTCTCAACGATCACATAGGGCACTTCGTTGTGATCGAGAATCTTGAGCAGGTCATGCCCAATGCCCGGCTCGTTGTAGTTGACGTAGCAGGTCGAAAAAATGACCACCTTGCCCGGAGTCGTCGCGCCATCCTTGACCTGCACACTGTGCGCCTGCGGCGCGCTAGATCGAAATTTGCGCTCTGCCAGAGCCGGCAGCCAGGCTTTAGCGTCAACACCCAAAGTCGACTCCATGACCTTGCGAGCCACCTGGGTCTTGCTGACGGCGTTGACCGCCTGCACCACGATAGGAATACCTGCGAAGGAGCCGTGCACATCGGTGGAGGCCAAAAACTTCTCGCCTGCGCCAACCTCACCCTTCTTGAACTTGATGGCCTTGGCCCTCAGCATGGTGTGAGGGAAATCCAGGTTGAACTCGTGCGGCGGCACGTAGGGGCATTTGGTCAGGTAGCACAGGTCGCAGAGATAGCACTGGTCGACCACCTTCCAGAAGTCCTTCTTGTCCACGCCATCGAGCTCCCCGGTCGGCCCTTCGTCGACCAGATCAAACAAGGTAGGGAACGAGCCGCACAGGCTGACACAGCGGCGGCAGCCGTGGCAGATATCGAAGATGCGCTCCATCTCATTGAAGGTCGCCTCCTCGTTGTAAAACTCGGGATTGCGCCAATCAATCGGGTGCCGGGTGGGCGCCTGCAAATTGCCTTCGGTGGCCATGTTCATCTCTCGCTGGGATAGAAACGGAAAAGCGGAGCGGCTCGGGGAAGGGCTCGGGCGAGGCCCGGGCCTTCCAAGAAACCGAACACCCCAGGTCACACTTTCGCGCACCCCTGGGGTGTGAGGGTGCAGGCCCACCCCAAAGGGCCAGCCTGCTCGGGAAAGGCGATCAGTCTTTCAGATCGGCCAATGCCTTGGCGTAGCGGTTGGCATGCGAGCGCTCGGCCTTGGCCAAAGTCTCGAACCAGTCAGCCACCTCGTCATGACCCTCTTCACGAGCGGTCTTGGCCATGCCCGGGTACATGTCGGTGTACTCGTGGGTCTCGCCCGCGACGGCCGAAGCCAGATTGTCGCGAGTGCTGCCGAAGGGCATGCCGGTGGCCGGATCGCCGCACTGCTCGAGCCACTCCAGGTGGCCGTGCGCGTGGCCGGTCTCGCCTTCAGCAGTCGAGCGGAACAGGGCTGCCACGTCCGGCTGGCCTTCCACGTCGGCCTTGTTCGCGAAATACAGATAGCGGCGGTTGGCCTGAGACTCGCCAGCGAAGGCGGCCTTGAGGTTCTCTTCCGTCTTGGAGCCTTTGAGAGCTGCCATGGAAATCTCCTGGTAATGATGATAAGAAAAACACAGAACAATGCCAGAGAGCTCAAACGAACTTCGGACAGACGAACGATAGCCGCAAAGGGCCGGGAGCGTCCAATTGGGTGATTCAATGCCCAGAATTTAGCTAGGCTATCGACCACGGCCTTCCGAGAGAATGGGCTGATCGGCCGCTCAACTGTCCAAGAGCGTTCCCCGTCCCCGGCATTACTGCGGCTGAAAGCCGCTGTCGCGAATGATGCGGGTCCACACCTGAGCGTAGGCACGCTCCCTGCGGCCGAGCTGCTCGGAGTTCATATGCCCTACGGTCAAGCCCATCTGGGACAGCTGATTGCGAACGTCGGGCAGGGCAATGACCTTGGCCACAGCAGCCGAAAACGTTTCAATGAATCCCTTGGGTGTACCCGCGGGAGCAAACACACCGTAATAAGGCATGTCCTCAAGTCCCGGCAAGCCGAGTTCGGTGAACGTAGGCACGTCCGGCAAGGCTGCCTGGCGCGCCCCGCCCAGCACCCCCAGAACCCGCAGCTTGCCCGCCTTGTGGTTTTCAATGAAATCAGGCACCGAGGCCACCCCGGCGGCGATCTGGTTGCCCAGCATATCGGCCATCAGCGGCGCGCTGCCGCGATAAGGCGCAGCCACCAGATCGAGTTTGAAGCGCTCACCCATGACCTTGACCAAAAACTCGGGGGTCGATGCCGGGGCCGGGATACCCACCGACCCCTTGCCCTGCTGAGCCCGCACCCAGGCCAGATACTCGTTGAAACTGCGCGCCGGGTTTGCACCAGAGACCGCAAAGGCATTGACGAAAGTCGCAAATCCAGCCACCGGGATGAAATCCTGCGCCGGGTTGAAACCGGCATTCTTGACCACCATAGGCAAGATGGTGATGGTGTGGTCATGCGACAAAAACAAAACGCTGCCATCGGCCGGCGCCGCCTTCAGGGCCTGGGCTGCCAGCTGGCCGCCCGCGCCGGGGCGGTTCTCCACCACGACGGTGGTACCCAACTCGTCCTTCAGGCGATCGGCCAACAACCGGGCGATGGCATCGGTGCCCCCGCCGGGTGGAAAACCCACCAGAAGACGGATGGTCTTGGGAACCTGCGCCATGACGGGGCCAGCCATACCAGCCGCCCAAAAGGGGGCCAGCGAAGAGATCAGGCGCAGTACGGAACGACGAGACTTTTTCATGGTTATCTTTCGGAACATCGTGGGCCTGTCATTTTCTACAAACGGGCTGCCAGCGCAAGGTCTGCGAGGGCGGCCTGGGTCGAGTGGGCTTAAGGCCAATAGGCAAGGCGGCGGGCAGGCAAGATCAGAGGGTGCTCACTGAACTTGCCCCGACCCGATAGGCGGTCGCTAAAATTACAGGCTTTGCCCGCCCTCAACGAGTCACCGGGAAGCCGACCCGCTCAGACTCCTTGCCAAGCCCCCCTCATGAACACCCGAACTGCCCCCGCACAACCCGGCCTGCAAGCGCTGGCCAAATCCTTCGAGCCTGCTGCCCTAGAGGCGCACTGGGGACCCGAGTGGGAAAAGCGGGGCTATGCGACGGCGGGCCACCGGGGTAGCGGCCGGGCCGAGTCCGGACAGCCGGCCTTCTGCATCCAGTTGCCGCCGCCCAATGTGACCGGCACGCTGCACATGGGCCATGCGTTCAACCAGACCATCATGGACAGCCTGACCCGCTACCACCGTATGCGCGGGCACAACACGCTGTGGGTGCCGGGCACCGACCACGCGGGCATTGCCACACAAATTGTGGTGGAACGGCAGTTGCAGGCTCAGGGCATTAGCCGACACGATATGGGACCTACGCCGCCGGAGGCGCGGAAGAATTTCGTGGCCAAGGTCTGGGAGTGGAAGGAGCGGTCGGGCCACACCATCACCGAGCAAATGCGCCGGATGGGCGACAGCGTCGACTGGAGCCGCGAGTACTTCACCATGGACGAGCAGCTGTCCGGGGTGGTCACCGAAACCTTCGTGCGTCTTTACGAGCAGGGCCTCATCTACCGCGGCAAGCGTCTGGTGAACTGGGACCCGGTCCTGATGAGCGCCGTCTCGGACCTGGAAGTCGAAGCCACTGAATCGGATGGCTTCATGCACTACATCTGTTATCCGTTTGCAGACGGGCCCCAGCTGATCGAGGGCGTACTGCAAAAGGGCATGACCATTGCCACAACCCGACCCGAAACCATGATGGCCGACGGCGCTCTGGCCGTGCACCCCGAGGACGAACGTTACCGTCATCTGGTGGGCAAGAGCGTGGATCTGCCGCTGTGCGACCGCCGCATTCCAATCATCGCCGACGATTTTGTCGATCGCGGTTTCGGCTCGGGCTGCGTCAAGATCACCGGCGCACATGACTTCAACGACTATGCCTGTGCGCAGCGCCATAACTTGCCGCTGATCACCATCTTCACGCTGGACGCGCAGATCAACGACAACGGACCGCTGGCCTACCGCGGCATGGACCGATTTGCGGCCCGCAAGGCGGTCATTGCTGACCTGCAGGCCCAAGGCCTGATGCTCGAGATCAAGCCGCACAAGATGATGCTCCCCATCTGCGCGCGCACCGGCCAAGTGGTCGAGCCCATGCTCACCGACCAATGGTTTGTGGCCATGAACAAGGTCAGTCCGCAGGACCCTAGCGGCAAGAGCATTGCACAAAAGGCCATCGACGCGGTGCAAAGCGGCCAGGTGCGCTTTGTGCCTGAAAACTGGGTCAACACGTACAACCAGTGGATGAACAACATTCAGGACTGGTGCATCTCGCGCCAGCTTTGGTGGGGTCACCAGATTCCAGCCTGGTACGACGAAGACGGCCGGGTCTACGTGGCCCGCAGCGAAGCCCAGGCCCAGGCGCAAGCGCCGGGCAAGAAGCTCAAGCGCGATGAGGATGTACTCGACACCTGGTATTCGAGCGCTCTCGTTCCTTTCAGCACCATGGGCTGGCCACAGGCCGCCCAGACGGACGCCTCCAGCGGCGCTACGGGCGACTACGATCTCTATTTACCCTCCTCCGTCCTGGTTACCGGCTATGACATCATTTTTTTCTGGGTCGCCCGGATGATCATGATGACCACACACTTCACCGGACGGGTGCCCTTCCGCGATGTGTACATCCACGGTCTGGTCAAGGACGCTCAGGGCAAGAAAATGAGCAAGAGCGAAGGCAATGTGCTCGACCCGGTCGACCTGATCGATGGCATTGCCCTGGAACAGTTGCTGGAAAAACGCAGCCAGGGTCTGCGCAAGCCTGAAACTGCACCGCAAGTGCGCAAGAACACGCAGAAAGAATTCCCCGAGGGTATTCCGGCCTACGGCGCCGACGCGTTGCGCTTTACCTTTGCCGCCCTGGCCAGCTTGGGGCGCAGCATCAACTTTGACTCCAAGCGCTGCGAGGGCTATCGCAACTTCTGCAACAAGCTGTGGAATGCCACCCGGTTTGTGCTGATGAACTGCGAGGGCTACGACTGTGGACTGATGGAACACACCAAGGAACAGTGCCAGCCAGGAGGCCCGGCGCACGGCTATATGCGCTTTAGCCAGGCCGACCGCTGGATCGCCTCGGTACTGCAGCAAGTGGAGGCCGAGGTGGCCCAGGGTTTTGCGGACTATCGGCTCGATCAGGTAGCCGCCGCAATCTATGAGTTTGTCTGGAACCAATATTGCGACTGGTATCTGGAAATCGCCAAGGTGCAATTGCAGCAGGGCGACGCAGCCCAGCAACGCGCCACTCGCCGCACGCTAATCCGTACGCTCGAGGCCATCTTGCGCCTGGCCCACCCGCTCATTCCCTTTATCACCGAAGAGCTCTGGCAAAAGGTCGCGCCGGTGGCCGGCCTAGCGGGTCCCTCGGTGAGTATTGCAAGGTACCCCGAAGCCCAGCCGCAAAAAATCGATCCGCAAGCCATCGCCACCATCGATCGCCTCAAATCCCTGGTCGATGCCTGCCGCAATCTGCGCGGCGAAATGGGCGTCTCTCCTGCCACGCGACTGCCTCTGTACACCCTGGGCGATGCCGAATTCATGCGTGAGCACGCTAACTTGCTGCAAGCCCTGGCCAAGCTCAGCGAAGTGCGTGTCTTCGACGAGGAATCGGCCTGGCAGGCCGCTGCCCAGGCCGCGCCGGTGGCAGTGTCGGGTCAAGCCCGAATGTGCCTGTTTGTCGAGGTCGACGTGGCCTCCGAGAAGCTGCGTCTGAGCAAAGAAGCGGCGCGACTGGAAGGTGAGATCGTCAAGGCCCAGGGCAAGCTGGGCAATGAGGCGTTTGTCGCCAAGGCCCCGCCCGCCGTGATCGCGCAGGAGAAGAAGAGGCTGGAGGAGTTCTCGGGCACGCTGGCCAAGATCCGTTCACAACTGGAGCGGCTGGGCTGACCGGCGTCCTGATGAGTGGAGCGGTCTGGGCACTGCGCATGCGATGATCTGGCCGACCGCATCACAACCCTCAAG
>JBEIHE010000008.1:0-44296 GCA_040381515.1 Polaromonas sp. | reverse complement strand
CGGCCGCGTGGCCTGCGTGCTAGAAAAAAAGCTGCCCCTGCGGTCTGAGTGTTCAGTGCTGGTGGCGCGCGGGCACGATGGACAAGCGGTGGTCTACCCGGCGCAGCGCAATGTGCACATCGACGGCATCCTGGCCGTCACCCACGCCTACCCGGGCTGCCTGCCTGAGGCGCTGGCCAAGCAGGCCCAAACCGCTGCCCTGGCCATTGCGCAGGAGCTGGGCTATGTGGGCCTGCTGTGCATCGAGTTTTTTGTGGTGGACGGTCCGAAGGGGCCGCATCTGGTGGTCAACGAGATGGCACCGCGCCCCCACAACAGTGGGCACCACACCCTTGACGCCTTCGACCAGTCCCAGTTTGATCTTCAGGTGCGCGCCCTGGCTGGCCTGCCTTTGCCGCTGCCCCGGCAACACAGCCCCGCCCTGATGCTCAACCTGTTGGGCGAGATCTGGTTCGACGCGCAGGGGCGCGAACGCAGCCCCAATTGGACCGGCGTGCTGGCCGTGCCCGGAGCCCATCTGCACCTGTACGGCAAAACCGAAGCCAGGCGCGGCCGCAAGATGGGCCACCTGACCGTGACAGGTGAGAGCCTGCAGCAGGTGCAAGCTCGCGCGGCTCAATGCGCGCGGCTGCTGGGGCTGCCGGCACTCGACGCGCTGGAAGCGCTGAAATGAAGCTAGAGGCGCATGCCCCTGGGGCGATCGACCAGGCCGTCGATCAGCTGCGGGCCGGCGCGCTGGTGGCCTTGCCCACCGAAACCGTGTACGGCCTGGCCGCCGATGCCCTCAATGACGCCGCCGTGGCACGGATTTACGCAGCCAAGGGGCGACCGGCCGACCACCCGCTGATCGTGCATCTGGCCCCCCGCGCAGAGGTGCGCGATTACGCGGCCGAAGTGCCCGAATTTGCCCAGCGCCTGATCGATGCCTTCTGGCCTGGGCCCTTGACCCTGATCCTGCCGCGCCGGCCAGGCGTGGCCGCGCAGGCGGCCGGCGGACAAGCCTCTATTGGTCTGCGCTGCCCCTCTCACCCAGTGGCGCAAGCGGTGCTGCAGGCCTTCGGCCGCGGCCTGGCGGCGCCCAGCGCCAACCGCTTCGGCCGCGTGAGTCCAACCACTGCAGCCCATGTAGAAGATGAGTTCGGGCCCGATCTGCTGGTTCTCGACGCCGGCCCCTGCGAGGTGGGGATCGAGTCGACCATCGTGGACTGCACCCGCGGCGCGCCGGTGCTGCTGCGGCCGGGCGTCATCACCCGCACACAAATCGAGGCCGCGTGCGGTCAGGCGCTGGCCACCTCGCTGACGCAAGTCGCACCACGTGCCTCGGGCACGCTGGAGTCGCACTATGCCCCACGCGCACGGGTACGACTGCTTCATGCAGCCGAGTTGGCGCAGCGCCTGAAGGCCCTGGCCGATGAGGACCAGCCAAAGATGCCCCCCATCGGCCTGTGGAGCGCGCAAGAGCCCCCAGCATGTCCCCAAGGCGTGCTCTGGCGGCAACAAGCCAGCGACGCCGGCGATGCAGCGCACCAGCTGTTTGCGGTGCTGCGGGAGCTCGATGCCAGGGGCGTGGCAGAGATCTGGGTGGAGCAGCCGCCAGCCGGCGCCGAATGGGACGGCGTGCGCGACCGTCTCCAACGCGCTGCGGCCTGAGCCCACGATCGCCGCGGGGGCGCGGCTCCCACACGGGCCTGGCTGCGGGTCATGGGCTTGAGGAGCGCCGGCCTCGTCGCGATGGTTTTTTTGAGAGCGCCCCCCTGGATGCGATGGAGCCCGGGCGACCGCTTTTCAGGCCGCCAATGCCTCGCGCGCCGCGTGCATCGCAATCTCATAGGAATGCAGTCGTGCGCGCTGGTCAAAAATCTGACCGGCAATCATCAGCTCGTCGGCCCCTGTGCGCTCAACGAAGGCCTGCATCTGCTGGGACACGGTCTCCGGCGAGCCGATGGCCGAACAGGTAAGCAGGTTGCGCAGCATCGCCTGTTCAGGTGCGCCCAGTTGCTGCAGGTAACCCGGCAGAGGAGGCGGCAACTGGCCTGGCCGGCCGCTGCGCAGGTTGACGAAGGCCTGTTGCGCCGAAGTGGCGATGACCTGGGCCTGCTCGTCGGTATCGGCCGCAAACACATTAAAGCCCAGCATCACATAGGGTCGATCCTGCTGCGCCGAAGGGGTGAACCGCTCGCGATAGATCGCGATCGCATCCATCATCTGCGCCGGCGCGAAATGGGAGGCAAAGGCAAAAGGCAAGCCCAGCAGTGCGGCGAGCTGAGCGCCGTACAGACTCGAGCCCAGAATCCAGATCGGCATGCGCAAGCCGGTGCCAGGCACGGCGCGCACCGGTTGGCGCGGCGCGTCAGAAAGATAGTCCATCAGCTCCAGCACGTCCTGCGGAAACTCATCCGCATCCGAGTGCAAGTTGCGTCGAAGCGCCCGCGCGGTCATCGGGTCAGAGCCCGGGGCCCGGCCCAGGCCAAGGTCGATACGACCCGGGAACAAAGATTCCAGCGTACCGAACTGCTCGGCAATGACCAATGGCGAATGATTGGGGAGCATGATGCCACCGGCACCTAGGCGTATCGACGAGGTGCCGCCCCCAATATGGGCTAACAAGACTGCGGTGGCCGCGCTGGCAATGCCCGGCATGCCGTGGTGCTCGGCCAGCCAGTAGCGCCGATACCCCAACGCCTCGGCGCGCTTGGCCAGGCCAAGCGAGTGGGCAAAGGACTGTGCGGCCGTCGACCCTTGGGCGATCGGCGAGAGGTCAAGCACGGAGAGGTGGGTCATGCGCAGAGTTTAAAAGCCCAAATCACGTGAACCCACGGCGCCTCAAGGCGCCTCCTGCTGCACCACCCATTGCACCAGGGCATCGAGCGCAAGGCGAGCCGGGCCGGCATTGTCGTGGTTGATCAGACCGACCACTGCGTAGCGGCGACCCGACTGAGACTGGGCATAACGGCAATGGCGCTGACATCGCGCAATGATCCGGTCTTGAGCCAGGCCTGCCCGGCCACAGCCCTGGCACGGTTGCGCATGGTGGCATCTACCCCCGCCACCGGCAAAGAGGCCAACAAATCGGCCGCCACCGGGCTGCGCGCCATTCGCTCGAGCAGGTCGGACAAGGCCTGGGCACTGATGCGCTCCATCCGACTGAGTCCAGAGCCGTTGTCAAGCACCGGCAGGCCGCTTGAGGGCAGTCGCTGGCGCCACCAGTCAAGCACCACCGCGCGCGCACCCGCCAGTGTGCCGGCCTCGGCAGGCGCCCCCCGCAAGCCCAGGGTGTAGAACAGCTGTTGGGCCATGACGTTGTTAGAAAACTTGTTGACGTCCTGCACGATCTCGGTCAGCGGCAGCGATGGCACGTCCAGCCTTAGCACTGGACGGGCCCCGGAGATCGAGCCGCTACGCGCCAACGCGGCCTGCTCCTGGGCGGTGGCATCGCGCACCCGCCCCGACAGGCCTCCTCCCTGGGCTCTCCAGGCCGCCTCGATGGCGCGCGCCGCAAAGGTCTCTGGCTCAATATAGGCGGTGGGCCAGATGCGTTCACCGCAAGCGGCTGGATAGCGGCCACGAAACTGAACCTGCTGCGGTTGATCGAGCTCCGCCTTGAGCGCGGCGCGCCAGTCCTCGCAACGCTTGCCCTGGGCCAGCGGAACCGCGGCATCGACCTTTACGCCGGCCAGCGCAGGCTCCATCTTGATCAAGGCCTTGCGCTGGGCTGCATCCGGAGTGAAAGTGAGCACCATCGATTTGAAATTGACCAGCAGGGCATCGGGCTGGGCGTTATAGGGCCGCAGCGGCTCTCCATCAAAATCGCCCGCGCGTACCGGAGGTGGCCGAAACAATTGCCGATCGAGGACGATATCGCCTTCAATTGCCTTGACGCCGCTGGACTGCACCTGGGCCAGCAAGGCCTGCAAGCGCTCGATCACCAATTTGGGGTCCCCGCCACCGCGCATCACCAGCTGCCCACGCAGCAATTCGCCCTGCAAATCACCATCGGCCAGCACGGTGGTGGTCCAGGTGTGGGCCGGCCCCAGCAATTCGAGCGCCGCCGATGTAGTGACCAGCTTGGTTACTGAGGCGGGGTTCATTGCGGCGGCCGCGCGATGGCTCAGTCGGGTCCGACCCGTGGCCAGGTCGGTCACCACAAAAGCCGCCGCCTCGACCGGCACCTGGGCGCGCTCCAGGGCCTGGACCACCTGGCGCGGCAACGCAGTTTCAGCTGCCGACACCCCTGCAAGCAGCCCCATGACCAAGGCCAAACCCCCGCTTTTGATATGCGCTGATCTCATGCAGGCGATCATACGAACAAGCGCCACGGGCACAGGCCAGATAATCGAGGGCTCATACTGTCGCCATGTCCCTGCCACCCCATGCCACCAGCCGCCTGCTGGCCTTTGACAGCAGCACCGACACCCTGTCGGTGGGTGTGCGCCTGGGCGAGCAACTGTGGCTGCACAGAGGCCCTGGGGGGGCGCAGGCATCGATCACCCTGATTGCCTGCGTGCTCGATTTGCTGCGCCAAGCCGGCCTTGGGCTGAAGGACTTGGAGGCGATCGTCTTCGGCCGCGGACCCGGTTCATTTACCGGGCTGCGCACCGCCTGCGCAGTGGCCCAAGGCCTGGCGGCCGGCAGCGGGCGGCCTGTTTTGCCGATCGACACCCTGCTGGCGGTGGCCGAAGAGGGGCGTCGCGCCCGGCCCGAAGCAAGATACATCAGCGCGGTACTTGATGCGCGCATGGACCAGGTCTACGTACAGCACTTTTCAGTGCAGGGCGAGCAGCTGCAGGCTCTGCAACCGGGCAGGGTGTGCGCGCCCGAGGCCATCGATTGGCCAGAAAATGAGCACGCGCATGTGGCGGCAGGCAACGCGCAAGGCGCCTACGGGGAGCGTCTGCGCCCACTGCCTACGGGTAGCGCGTGGCTCCACGCCCTGCCCACCGCAGAGGCGCTGCTTGGCCTGGCGCCGACGCGGCTGGCCTGTGCGGTGCCCGCCGAACAGGCTCAGCCCCTCTACATCCGAGACAAGGTGGCCCTGACCACCCAAGAGCGCGCGGCAGCCAAGGCCTCCAGCGCCCCGCACCCATGAGCGCTCTGCCACAAGCCCGCGTGCACTTACTGCCCATGACGGAAGTCTGGCTAGACCGGGTCACAGAAGTTGAGCGGCAGGCCTACACCCACCCTTGGTCGCGCGGCAATTTTGCCGATTCGCTGCGTGCGGGTTACCACGCGCAGGTACTGGTGGAGGGGGAAAACCTGTTGGGCCACAGAGTCTTGCTCATGGGTGTGGATGAGGCCCATCTGCTCAATATCACCATCGCGCCAGCGCAGCAGGGCCGGGGACTGGGGCTGCATCTGCTGGAGCAGACCTGTCAATGGGCTCGCCAGCAAGGCGCCCAAATGCTGTGGCTGGAGGTGCGCGCAAGCAACCTGCGGGCCCGCCGCATCTACGAGCGCTACGGCTTTAGCGCCGCGGGACTGCGGCGCAATTACTATCCGCTGGCGCCCTTCAAGCGCGAAGACGCGATCGTGATGAAACTGCCGATCCCCGCCGCGGAGGCCCTGTGAACCTGGACGCACGCCATCGCGCCATGCTGCACGAAATGGGCGTGCGCGTATGGTGGCCTGTTGACCCAAGCCCGCCGGCCACAGCAGCGGCATCAGCGGCACCTGCCGCCCCCACACGCCCAGATCTGCCCACAGACCAGACGGCCAGGCCATCGGCTGCCGATCCCCGCGCCACTGGCTGGCAAGTCGGGGCGGCGCAAGCGGTGTATGGCAGCGACGAGGTTGGCCCGCGCTGGCTGTTGCTGACCGAGCAGAGCGAAGGCAGCGGCGGGCCGGTCCAGGCCCTTTTGCAAGCCATGCTGCGAGCCGCTGGCCTGCAAAAAGGAGCCGCCGTATGGCTGGCGCCGCTGCACCGCCAGGCCACACCGGCCGCTGTGCTGGGGCTGGAAGAGGCCCTGCGCAGCACCGAGCCCGATCTGGTCTTCGTCATGGGGCGCCTGGCCGCCCAGGCCCTGCTGGAGTCCTCCGAGCCGCTGGGTCAGCTGCGTGGTCAGGTGCACGAGGTCTGGGGCCTGCCCGCGGTGGTGAGCTACGACTGCGCCGCGCTGCTGCGGCACCCGCCCGACAAGGCCAAGGCCTGGGACGATCTGTGCCTGGCGGCGCAGGTGGCACGGCAGCAATATGCGGAGCGAAAGGAAAGTCAGGGGGATTGAAGGGCGCAGCGCCCCTGAGTTATCTGGCCAGCAAACCGTTGAAGCAGGTGTTGGTCACCCATTCAATGATGGCTTCATCGTCGAATTGGCCGCTGGCCTTCATGAATTCAAGCACCGGATCGCAGGCACGCGAGTAAATGGTGTAGAGCACCAAAATCGGCGGCAGACTGGTGTCGATGCTGCCGTCGGCCTGCGCCGACTCGATCCAGGCGCCGAGGCGGTCGCTGACATGCATGAGCAGGTCGATATAGGCGGTGTTGGCCATCAAGCGAGCACGCAAGCTGGAGTTCTGGCTGGGCAGGGTGGGCATTTGCCCTGCCAGCTGAAGGCGCATCATCCAGCGCACCACCGCCTTGAGCTGCTCGATAGGCCGCTGATGCGCTGGCAGCTGATCCAAAAACTCTTCGGCCTGGGTCAGCACCCGCACCATGGCAGCGGCAGCGAGGTCTTCCTTGCTGGGAAAGTGTTTGTAGAGGCTGGCCTTGGCAATGCCCACCTGGGCAGCCACCTCGTCAACCGTCATCAGGTCAAAGCCTTTTTCAGCCAGCAAACGATTGACCGCCTGCACGATCGCGTCTTCGCGGGCCTGCATCATCTGGGCTTTGAACGACGAGCGACGCGGGGCACGCGTGGCCTCGGGCGACGCGTCTCCCATGGGGGCGTTGCTCGCATTGCTTCGATCTTCGTCTCGCATGCTCATGCTCCCTGTTGGACCCAAGACACCGGGCCTTCGGTGGTGTGCCACGTAAAGTAAATCGTCGTGCCCTGGCCGGGCTGTGACTGCGCGGCCACTGTTCCACCGTGTCGATTCACGATGCGCCGAACAAGGGCCAAGCCCAGGCCATAGCCAGCAAACTCATCAGAGCTGTGCAGACGTCCGTAAGGCTCAAACAGCGACCCGGTCCGCTTCATGTCAAAGCCGACCCCGTAATCCCGCACAAAAAACGCACCGGCCGGCCAAGCGCCACCCGGGGCCTGCCAGCCGACTTCAATTTGTACCCGCGGCTTTAAAGCGCTGAATTTGCGCGCGTTGTCCAGCAGGTTCTCAAGCAACTGCCGAATCAGCCTCGGGTCGCCCGAGGCCCGCAGGTCAGGGGCAACCGTGGCATCGATAGGAGGCCGGGGGTGCTCCTGGGCCATGCGATCGAGAATTTGACGCGCCAAACCGCTGAGGTCTATCGGCTCAATCTTCATCGGCTTGCGCGAAACCCGGGCGAGCGCCTGCAAGCCTTCGATCAATTCGTCCATTTGCCGCGCGGCCGCGCGAACACGAGAAGCCCAGTGCCGAGCCTTGTCTGCCTCAGGCCCGGACAGGCCTTCGAGCGACTCTTCAAGCAAGTTAGAAAATGCATCCACGGACCCCAATGGGGAACGCAGATCGTGCGCCACCGCCTGGGCAAACCCATCGAGATCGTCGCAGCGCTTCTGAAGTCGCTCCATTTCGCGCTCGAGCTGCAAAACGCGGGCGTGCGCATTCACCGACTCCCCGAGTCGGGAGAGAGCGACCGGGCGGGCGTCCGAAACCGGCGCCGCCTCGTGCCCAGGGTCGCTGCGCCTGACGGATCCCTGATGCATGGCTGGATTGTCGTCTCGACAGGCTGACCCCCCGCTAAGGTCGGGATTGAACAACGGCTGAAGGGCCAGGCCCGGCTCAAGCCGAAGGCTGCAAGGCTTTGGCGGCGGCCATGCTCAAGGCTTGAGTGAGGCGATCGACCAAGCCGGATGGAAAGTTCCAGCAGTGCCAATACAGCGCCACCGGCAAGCTGTGCCCGGGCAGCAGATCGACCAGCTCACCGCGAGCCAACTCATCCGCGACCAGCAGCCGGGGCAAAACAGACAGACCCCAGCCCTTGCACACCGCCCGAACCATGCCCTGGCTGGAAGGCACAAACACCTGGTTCAGGCGCGTGACGCGCAAGCCCAGCCACCCCGACATGAGCTGCTCGGGCAGGTGATCCTTGCGGCTGTGGGACACAAAGCAATGCGAGGGCAACTGGCGGCCCAGGGCCTGATCGGCCCGCAGAGGCAAGTCACCAAAGTGCCGACGGGCGTAGTCGGGGCTGGCCAGCAGCAGGTAGTCCATCACCCCCAGAAGTTGAGCACGGCAGCCCCGCAGCGGCTGATGCAGGGAGGTGACGCAGCCAAGGACCTGCCCGTCGCGCAGCCACTGAGAGGTGAAGTCCTGATCATCGACGATGATTTCCAGGCTCAGCCCCTGCTGAACCAAGGGGTCGAGTGCGGGCAGGGCCCAAGTGGCCAGGCTATCGGCGTTGATCGCCAGCGCCACCCGCTGCAGTTCGCTTGAGACAGCCGGCTGACGCTGATCAGCCACCTGCCGGATATCGAACTCAAACTCAGCCCGAAGCAGCCGCAGCATTTTGGTGTGCTTGAGCAAAGCCTGACCGACCAAGGTGGCACGGGCAGGTCGACTGCGCACCACCAGCACCGCACCGACGTGAGCCTCCAGCACCCGCAGGCGCTGTGAAACGGCGGACTGGGTAATGGACAGGCGTTCGGCCGCACGCTCAAAGCTGCCCTCGTCAATGATGGCCGCCAAGCATTCCAATGCAGCAGGGTCGTAAGGGATCATGAATCAGCTCCTCGGGCCATTCCTCGAAGCGCCCGAAAGCAGTCCGACCCCGCTGGCGGTTTTCGGGCACGGACAGCTGCGACGAGTTAATGATAAAAATTATATCTAGATGCGTGTGGTGCAATCTGAGGCTGCATAAAGAGGTATTTGCCATGCATTCAAACTTGGACCGTGTGCGGCAGGAGTTGGCCCCCGAGGGCACGATCCGGGTCGGGCTCAATCTCTCGAACTTTTTGCTGATCAATGCCGGCACCGGCCAGAGCGATCCGCAGGGCATCGTGCCCGACCTGGCTCGCACCCTCGCCGCCGAATTGGGCGTGCAGCTGCAATTCGTGCCCTACCCTTCGCCCGGCCCTCTGGCCGACGCGGTCGATGCGGACGCCTGGGACGTCGCCTTTCTGGCCAACGAGCCGGCGCGAGCGGCCAAGATCGCCTTCTCGCCGGCCTATCTGGAAATTCCGGCCGGCTATCTGGTGCCGGCCGGCTCGCCTCTGCAGCACATCAAGGAAGTGGACCGGGCCGGCGTACGCGTGGCCAGCATGGACACCGGCGCCTACACGCTGTACCTGCAGCGCACGCTTGAGCACGCCCAGCTGGTGCTGGCGCGAAGCATCGACGAGTCCTTCAAAATTTTTGTGGAGCAGGGCCTGGAGGCGCTGGCCGGCCTGCAGCCAAGACTGTTGAGCGACCAGGCCCGTCTTGCGGGCAGCCGGATCCTGCCGGGAAGCTTTACTGCTGTTCAGCAGGCCATCGGCACGCCTGGGCGCAAGCAAGCGGCGGCGCGCTGGTTGGCCGACTTTGCCCGTCGCATCCAGACCGGCGGCCAGGTGCAACAGGCCATCGACCGCCATCGGGTGCCCGGGGTAAACGTCGCCCCATACAGGCCTGAGCAATAACAAGCCCTCACACGACTGCGGCGCAGGGCCACCCGGGCAAGAGGGCGCTGCAAAGGCGATCAGGGACAATCGCTCGGCCGCGCCAAGCTGGCGCCTCTTTGCTCCGACATGTCTACCTTACCCTCCGACGCCGCCACCACACGCCATGCGCCCGAGTTCGAACCGCGATTTCGACAGGCCCTGGGTCTTTTCGCCACCGGCGTGACGGTGGTCACTGCCCGACTGCCCGATGGTCAGCGCGCCGGACTGACCGTAAGCTCCTTCAACTCCGTCTCTTTGCAGCCGCCACTGGTCTTGTGGAGCCTGAGCCGACAGTCTCAGTCCCTGTCGGTTTTTGAATCGGCAAGCCACTACGCCATCCACGTCCTGGGGGCGCATCAGTTGGCCCTGGGAGAGCGCTTTGCCGGACCTCGCGAGCTGCGGTGGGCCGGTCTGCCACACCACTGGAGTCCTCATGGATGCCCTTTGCTGGAGGGATGCATGGCCGTCTTCGAATGCAGCCAGCGCAACCGTTACATCGAAGGAGATCATGTCATCTTCGTTGGGCAGGTCGAGAGCTGCCAAAGCGGGCCGGGCTCCCTGGCGCTGCTCTATCACCGGGGACAGATGTTCCCGCAAAAGCCCTGAGTGCCCCGCTTGACGCGCGCCCCCATGACCCACGCGACGGCCCAGCGCCCTCCAGCATGAGCCATTCACCGCCTGAACGCAAAACTCGGCTCGACGGGCTGGCAGTGAGTCTATTGCTCGGCTGCTGCCTGGTGTGGGGCATGCAGCAAGTCCTGATCAAGGTCACCCTCTCTGAAATGCCGCCGGTGTTTCAAGCCTGGATGAGAATGCTCGGCGCAACGGTCTTGCTGCTGATTTGGTGCCATCTGCGAGGCATCGTGTGGTGGCAGCGGGATGGCACTTTGCGCGCCGGGCTGCTGGCCGGGCTGCTGTTTGCCGCGGAGTTTGTCTGCATTTATGTGGGTATGCAGTACACCGGCTCGTCGCGCCTGACCGTGTTCCTCTACACCTCTCCTTTCTGGGTGGCGCTGCTGGTGCCACTGTGGGCGCGCTCGGAGAGGCTGCATCGCGGCCAATGGGCAGGGCTGGCCCTGGCCTTTTTTGCCATGGTGTTCGCGCTGCGCGAAGGCTTGATGCAAGCCAGTGGCCCGACCTGGGCCGGCGACCTGCTCGGATTGGCGGCCGGTCTGTTCTGGGGGCTGACCACCGTGGTCATCCGCGGCTCGGCCCTGACCCAGGTGAGCACCGAAAAGCTGCTGATCTATCAGGTCAGCGTCAGCGCCTTGCTGCTGCCGATCTTGTCGCTCGTCCTGGGCGAGAGCTGGCGCTGGGATTACAGCGCCTGGGCCTGGGGCGCCGCAGCGGCACAGGCCTCACTGGGAGGCTTCTTCAGTTTTCTGATCTGGATGTGGCTGCTTGGTCGCTACCCGGTCACCCGTGTGACCAGCTTTGCATTTTTCACCCCACTTTTCACCCTCATTTTTAGCTCGCTGTGGCTGGACGAGGCGGTCACCACCGGCGTGGTGATGGCCATTGCAGCGGTCGCCGTCGGGATGGCGCTGATGAATCGGCCCGCCCGGCCCATCTCCTGAGCCCACCCCATGGAACTTCTGGCTGCAGCCGCTGCCCTGGCCTTAATCGTCTGGTCGATGCAATCGCGCGCCACACGCGGACGAGTGCGCTTGCTGGCCCTGCATCTGCAACCCTACGAAATCGAAAAGCTGATGCAGACACTCAACGAGGGCTACCAACGGGCACTGGCTGAAGACGATGCACAGCGCCGGCGCGCCATCTGGCAATTGCTCGAAGGCAGCCAGTCTCGCCTGGCGGAGCAGGTGGCCCGTCTGGCGCGCGATCTAAACGCCCTGCCAGCCGATCAGGCCCGCTTGGTCAAACTGCCTCTGCGCAGCCTGTCCGAGCCTCTGCTACGGCTGATACCCGCCTGGCGGTCTGGCCATACGGTCGATCTGCGGGCCCTGATGGAGCTGCATGCAAAAGCGCTGGCCCGGGCGGCCTCGTCCGATCATGCTGCCAGCCCCGCCCGACGCGCACGCGCCTACCTGGCCGAAATGCTGTTGATGCAACACAGCTGTCACTGGTTCTGCCGCTCGCGGGCCCTGGCCTGCGCACGTCTGCTGGCGCACCACCACACGTCCTACGAACAGGTGCTGGAGTCGGTAGATCCCACCACCCGGGAGGATTACCTGCGGTTGGTGAGCGGCAGCTGATGCGCGGCAAGGCAGCCATCGACCAGATCGATGCGCCGATCGCAGCGCTGAGCAAGCAGGTCGTCGTGGGTGACGATCATGCACGCACTGCCGTGCTCCCGATTGAAGCGGCGCAGCAGCGCAAAAACCTCGTCTGCGCTGGCGCTGTCAAGATTGCCGGTGGGCTCATCCGCCAGAATCAGCCTCGGCCGTCGCACCAAAGCACGGGCCAGGGCCACCCGCTGCTGCATACCGCCCGATAGCTCACCCGGGCGCTTGGCCATCGCATCGGCCAAGCCGACGCTGATCAGCAACTCGCGCCCGAGCGCCTCATCGGCGGGCAGCAAAACACCGTGGGCCATCATCAAGGGCAGCAGCACGTTCTCCAGCGCGGTAAAGGCCGGCAGCAAATGGTGAAACTGAAAAACAAAGCCGATCGCCTGACCTCGCAGATCGGTCACGCGGCGATCGTCCAGCTCGGCCGTGCTGTAGCCGGCCAAAATCAACCGTCCCGAGGTGGGCGGCTCGAGCAGTCCAATGATGTTGAGCAGGGTGCTCTTGCCCGAGCCTGACGGGCCGCGCAGCGCCACAAACTCGGCCGGCTGCAGGCTCAGCGTAATGCCATGCAGAACCTCGGTTTCCACAGCAGTGCCTACACCGTAGCTCTTGCGCACATCCAGCACTTCGAGAATGGGAGCGGCCGGGCTCATGCGCGGATGGCCTGAACCGGATCCATGCGTGCAGCCCGCCGCGCCGGCATGAAGGCCGACAACAAACCAACAGCGCAGGCCAAGACACTGGCCGCCAGGGCCAGCGCCGGATCAAGCTCGGCGCGGTACATCGGGCTTCCATCGGGGCTGATGTAGATGTGTGAGAACAGGGCTAGCAACCCAAAGGCCAAGACCACCCCCAGGGCCGAGCCCAGCAGCCCCATTAAGGCACCCTGGAACAGGAAGACGCTCATGATGCGCCGTCGGCCCGCCCCCATCGCCCGCAGGATGCCGATCTCTCGCTGCTTCTGCACCACGCTGACCACCAGCACGCTGGAAATTCCCAGGGCCACGATGGCCACCACAAAACCGCGAATCAGATTGTTGGATACGTCCTGGTTGGACAGGGCATTGAGCAAGCCGGCATTGGCCTGCATCCAGCTCTCCACTCGCAGACCCGTCTGGCGCTGCAGCGGCTCAGCGATGGCATTGGCGCCGAATAGGTCTGCCACGCTCAAGTCGATGGCGCTGACGCGGCCCTGCAAGTCCAGCAAAGCCTGCGCCATGCGCAAGCTGATGAAGACGCGACGCCGATTGATCTCGCGGCCGCCCATGTCAAAAAGGCCCGTGACGGTGAGCACCTGACTGCCAGTTCCCGTGGAGACCCGCAGCTTGTCACCCATCCTCAAGCCCAAATCCTCAGCCAGCTCTCGGCCAACCAAAATGCCATCCGAGGCCAGCTCAAAGCGGCCAGCCGTCATGTAGCCCTCCATGCGCACCACACGACCATAGTCCTCGGGTCGAATACCCAGCACCGTGACACTTTGCGACACCGCACCGCGACTGACCAGTGCGGAGCCACTGACCACGGGCGAGACCGCGAGCACGCCCGGCGTTGCCAATGCCAGATCAAGTACCTGCTGCCATTGATCAACCGCACGCTGCCTTTGTAATCGGGGCTGCACATGCGCCGCCATGTCAGCGGTCTGGGGCACACGCAGCACCTGCTCCTGAGCAGGCTGAATCACCACATGGGCCTGCGAACCCATTACACGATCAATGATCAGGCCCTGCAGCTGGTTGATAAGCTGGGTCAGAAAAACCGTGACGGCCACCCCGGCAGTTACGCCCGCGAGCACCAACGCGCTCTGGACACGGCCTTCGCGCAGGAAGCGCAAAGCCAGCAGCACCTCGACCGGCAAAGTGCGCGCCCAGGGCGTCAAAGCAGGCCGCGCCGAGCCAGCCAGGAGCGCTCGCAGGCTCATGCAGACCTCCCGTCCCAGGCTCTGGTCATCAAAACACCTTCAGGCATGCGGATCATCGGAAAAAAGAGGGCAAGGACCAGGCGGGTGCCGCAGACCTTTGCGAACCGGCGCGCACCCTGTCTCCGGGCAGCACCGCCTGGGTAGGCGCGATCACCAGATCGCCTTCGCGCAGGCCCTCCAGGACCTCCGTGCGGCCAATACCGCTCAGACCCAGCTGCACCGTCGCCCGCTGTGCACGACCCTGACGCAGCACCAGCACCCAAGGTGCGGGCTTGTCGGCTTCGCGCACCAAGCCCGTAGGCAATACCAGGGCGGCCTCACGGCGAGCGCCGACGAGCTCGGCTGAAACGGTCATCTCGGGCTTGAGAAATCCCGGCGCTCCCTGCAAGCACAGGCGCACGGTGATGGAGCCGCGCTCGGCATCTAGGGCCGGCGCAATCTCACAGAGATGGACGTCGAAGGGCTGGTCGGGGTATGCATCGGCCACCACCCAGGCCGGCATGCCCAGGCGCAGCATCGGCAGATGTCGTTCATCGATGCTGACCTCAATGTGCATAGAGCCCCTCTCGGCCAGCACCAAGAGCACGCGGCCGGGCTGCGCCAGGGCGCCCGGCTCGACCTGACGGCTGAGTACGCGTGCGGGCACCGGGCTGCGGATGGAGAGTCGCTCCAGACGCGCTTGCGCCACACGCACGTTGGCCTGGGCCTGGGCCAGCCGCGCCAACGCCAGCGCCACCTCCACGCCCGGCCCCTCCTGAGCTTGGGCCTGCAACTGTGCCGAGGCCAATACGCTACCGGCCACATCGAGCGCGCGCCGCGCCTCATCGAGCCGCTGCGGCGCAAAAAAGCCCTGCACGACCAGCTCACTGACCCGACCATGCTCACGCTCAGCGGCCCACCAGGCGGCCTCGGCCTGCAAGACACTCTGTCGCGCCAAAGGTGCACTCACTGCGGCCTGCTGACGGACGCGGGCAGCGGCCTCCTGCTCGGCAGCCTGGGCCTGCACAAGCGCGGCACGAGCCTCGGCATCTTGCATGCTCACCAGCAGTTCGCCAGCGCCCACGCGCTGGCCCTCGCGAACCCAGACCCGTGCAACCGTGCCGGCCAATTCAGCGCCCAGCTCGATACGTGCGGGCGCCTGCAGGCGCCCAGTAGCGGCCACCGACTCCACCAGTGCCTGCCGAGTCACCGCCACCACCGGGACGGCCGGCCCTCGCCACCAATATAGAAGGGCGCCGGCCAGCCCAGCGGCGATCAGTGCGGCCAGCGCACCCCACAGCCACCTGCGGCGCCAAAGACGCGGCCGATCAAGCGTCGCCTGCGGGGTCCGACCGATCTCCACCATAGCAGGCAAGCATCGGGGCCCGCGCGCTGCAGCGCTGTCAGATCAGTCCAAGGCTGACGGTAGGAACAGCGCCCTCAGGCGCGATGGGGCCCTGGGCCGAACACGGCTCCCCCTGCGCTCCAGGGTTGGCCTTTCAAGTCGCGCTTTGCTGCTGCAGACGCTGGCTGTTCCAATACACATCGTCGCCACCATTCATTCGGTTCAGCACACGGGCTAGCACGAACAAAAGGTCGCTCAAACGATTGAGGTATTGCTGAGGGGCCGGCCGCAAGGTCTGCGCCGCACCCAGAGCCACCACAGCACGCTCAGCCCTGCGGGCGACCGTGCGACAGACATGCGCCAATGAGGCCGCTCGCGTGCCCGCCGGCAAAATGAATTCCTGCAAGCGCGGCAGCCGCGCGTTATAGGTCTCCAAAGCCTGATCGAGTCGGGCCAAGGCCTGTTCCTCCAACAACTCGAAGCCCGGAATCGACAACTCCCCACCCAAATTAAACAGCTGATGCTGGACCTGCACCAAAAGTTCGCGCACATCACCGGGCATGTCTTCGCACAGCAGCAATCCGATCTGGGAATTGAGCTCGTCCACATCGCCCATTGCACACACCCGCAAATTGTCCTTGGGCACGCGGGTGTTGTCGCCCAGGCCGGTGGAGCCATCGTCCCCGGTTCGGGTCGCTATTTGAGTGAGTCGATTGGACATGCGGTCTCCTTGGGCGAGGGCGCATTATCGGCTCGGCCCCCGCTTCCTGGGGGCTCAGATAAACTGGTCGGCTGCGGGCGCAGACTACCCGGGCGCCCTATGTGCAAGCAGCGCCGTTCACAAGACAGGCCCACCCCCCGAGGAGATCCATTCATGAATGCCCCCCTGCCCAGCCATATGCTGCCTGAGATCCGGCAGCGCGAGACACCTGCCGGCCTAATCGATGCGCTCAAAGCCCATTTCGGCGAGCGCTGTTCAACTGCCCTGGCCGTGCGCGAGCAGCACGGCCGAGATGAGTCGTCCTTCAGCGTACCCCCGCCGGCGGCCGTGGTCTTTGCCGAAAGCACGGCGGACGTGGCCACCGTGGTCTCCCTGTGCAATGAATACACCGTGCCCGTCATCCCCTTTGGAGCCGGTTCGTCATTAGAGGGGCATTTGCTGGCCATCGAAGGCGGCATCAGCCTCGACGTCAGCCGCATGAACCAGGTGCTGGCCATCGACGCCGAAGATCTGACCGTCACCGTACAACCGGGCGTGACGCGAAAGCAACTCAATGAGGCCATCAAGCACACCGGCCTTTTCTTCCCGATCGACCCCGGCGCCGATGCAAGCATTGGCGGCATGTGCGCCACCCGGGCCAGCGGCACCAATGCCGTGCGTTACGGGACCATGCGTGAGAACGTGCTGGCTCTGCAAGTGGTCACCGCCAATGGCCAGATCATGCATACCGGCACCCGGGCGCGCAAATCAAGCGCCGGCTATGACCTGACCCGCCTGATGGTCGGCAGCGAAGGCACTCTGGGTGTGATCACCGAAGTGACGCTGCGCATCTACCCGCTGCCGGAGGCCATTTCTGCGGCCATCTGCTTCTTCCCCGGCATAGAGGAGGCGGTGCGAACCACCATTGACCTTATCCAGCTGGGCATCCCCATCGCACGGGTCGAACTGGTCGATGGGCCCACCGTGGGCATGTTCAACCGCCACTCCAAACTGTCACTGCGTGAAGAACCCATGCTGCTGATGGAGTTCCACGGTTCCCCGGCGAGCGTCAAAGAGCAGGCCGAACAGGTCCAGGAGCTCGCCATGGAGCGAGGCGACCAGGCTTTCGAGTGGGCCACCACGCCCGAGGAGCGAACCCGCCTATGGACGGCCCGCCACAACGCGTACTTCGCTGCCCTGCAGACCAAGCCGGGGTGTCGAGCGATTTCCACCGATGTGTGCGTACCCATCTCTCGCCTGGCCGACTGTATTCTTGACTCTGCGCAGGAAGCGCGCGAGAGCGGCATCGACCATTTCTTGGTGGGTCATGTGGGCGATGGAAATTTTCACTTCGGCTATCTGATCGATCCAAACAGCCAAAGCGAGCGCGAAAGAGCCGAGTCGCTCAACGAGAAGATGGTGCGCCGGGCGCAGAGCATGGGCGGCACCTGCACCGGTGAACACGGGATCGGCATCCACAAAATGGGCTTCCTGAAAGAGGAAGCGGGCGACCAAGCGCTGGACTGGATGCGCGCCATCAAACGCGCCCTTGATCCGAAGAACATCTTGAACCCGGGCAAGATCTTTTATCTTTGATGCCCGGCACTGCAGCAATACGGCTTTAGTCGCCCCAGACTTCTTGCGCCGTCTCGATCACCAGGCGCAACTTGTCGCGTTGGGCCTGCACGGCAATGTTGTTGCCGTGCACGGTGCTCGAAAAGCCGCACTGAGGTGACAGGGCCAGCTGCTCCAGTGGCGCGTAACGCGCAGCCTCATCGATACGCCGCTTGAGCGTGTCCTTGGTTTCGAGTTCGCCAAATTTGGTGGTAACCAGGCCCAACACCACGACCTTGCCCTTGGCCAGAAACCGCAGTGGGCGGAAATCGCCGCTGCGATCGTCGTCGTATTCGAGGAAGTAAGCGTCAATATCCATTTCGGACAGCAAGGCTTCGGCCACAGGTTCATAGTTGCCCGCTGCTGCATGCGTGCTCTTGAAGTTACCGCGGCACAAATGCATGGCCAAAGTCATGCCTGGTGGCTTTTGCGCCACCACCTTGTTGATGAAGGCCGCGTAACGGTGCGGCAATTCGTTGGGGTCATCACCGCGCTGACGGGCCGCCTCACGCATCTTCTCGTCGCACAGGTAGGCCAGATTGGTATCGTCCATTTGGACATAGGTGCAGCCCGCCGCTGCCAGCGAACGCAGTTCGTCACCGTAGGCCCGCGCCACATCGTCGTAAAACACTGGGTCAAGCTCCGGGTAGGCCTGGCGGCTGATCCCCGCGCGCCCGCCGCGGAAATGCAGCATGGTGGGCGAGGGAATGGTGACCTTCGGCGTCAGGCCGGCGGCCACCTGGCTTTTGAGGTACTGGAAGTCGGCCAGCTGGATGTTGCGCGGATGGGTGACCTTGTCATTGACCCGAATCACCGGCGGGGCCAGATGCGTTGTGCCATCGGGCTGCAGCACCGACATGGGCAGTTCGGTCACCACGCCTCCCAACTGCTCAAGGAAGTCAATGTGGAAATAGGTGCGCCGAAACTCGCCGTCGGTGATGGCCTTGAGGCCGACATCCTGCTGAAATCGCACGATTTCAGCGATGGCGCGGTCTTCCACCGCACGCAGTTGCTCCGCACTGATCTGGCCCTTGGCCTTCTGCTCCCTGGCCTCTAGCAGATAGGCCGGGCGCAAAAAGCTGCCGACATGGTCATAGCGGGCGGGCAGTTGAACGGGCATGGAGGCACTCCTTAATTAAATGCCAAGAATCGTAGCGCAGCCTGCACCTGACGGGGATCGGGGCCCACCCGAATCAGGCGGGAGACAGCGGCGGTGCGGCAGTCCCTGTTTCCCCTCTTGTAAGTAAAAACTGCCCCCACCAAAGATCAGGCAATAGCAAGGCGCCCACCCGCAAGGCCCACCTACAATGGGCAGGTGTCGTGCAAGTGACAGAGGCAGGCTCGACCCAATACCAGGCAGGAGAATCCATGTCCCCTCAGTCAGTGGACGACAAGAACGACAAGCGAGAAGGTCTGCGCCGCGCCGCCTTGCTCTACCACGAGCTGCCAACCCCGGGCAAGCTGGCCATCACCGCCACCAAACAACTGACCAACCAGCGCGATCTGGCGCTGGCCTACTCCCCAGGGGTGGCTGCGCCTTGCGAGGAAATCGTCAAGGACCCCAACAACGCCTTCCGCTACACCGGGCGAGGCAATCTGGTTGCGGTGATCACTAACGGCACCGCAGTGCTCGGCCTGGGAAACATCGGGCCACTGGCCTCCAAACCCGTGATGGAAGGCAAGGCGGTACTGTTCAAGAAATTTGCCGCCGTCGATGTGTTTGACATCGAAATCAACGAGCAAGACCCTGTGCGACTGGTCGAGGTCATCGCGGCGTTAGAACCCACCTTCGGCGCGATCAATCTAGAGGATATCAAGGCCCCGGACTGCTTCTATGTCGAGCGGGAACTGCGCAAGCGCCTGAAAATCCCGGTTTTTCACGACGATCAACACGGCACCGCCATCACAGTGGGCGCAGCCCTGCTCAATGCCCTCAAGGTGGCCGGCAAACGCCCAGGGGAGGTCAAGCTGGTCACCTCAGGAGCCGGTGCCGCCGCCTTGGCCTGCCTGAACCTGCTGCTGCATTTAGGCTTCAAGCGCGAAAACATCTTCGTCACCGACCTGGCCGGCGTGGTCTACCAAGGCCGCACCGAACTGATGGACGAAGACAAGGTGCAATTTGCCCAGAAAACCTCGGCCCGCAGCCTGGGTGAGGTGATTGAGGCGGCCGATGTGTTTCTCGGCCTGTCCGCAGGCGGCGTCCTCAAGCCCGAGATGGTGCGCAAGATGGCCGAACGGCCCATCATCTTCGCACTGGCCAATCCCACTCCTGAGATTACGCCGGAGGAGGTCAAGGCGGTACGTGACGATGCGATCATGGCCACTGGGCGCACGGATTACCCCAATCAGGTCAACAACGTCCTGTGCTTTCCCTACATCTTCCGCGGAGCACTCGATTGCGGTGCCACCACCATCACCCTGGAAATGGAAATCGCCGCAGTGCACGCCATCGCCGAGCTGGCGCAAGCCGAGCAGAGCGAAGTGGTGGCAGCCGCCTACGCCGGGGAACAACTGGCCTTCGGACCCGACTACCTGATACCGAAGCCCTTTGATCCGCGGCTGATGATGAAGATTGCGCCTGCAGTGGCGCGCGCGGCCATGCAAAGCGGTGTGGCCCAGCGCCCCATCGACAACCTGGAGGCCTATGTCGAGCGGCTGCAAAGCTTCGTCTACGCCTCGGGTACCACCATGAAGCCGATCTTTGCCGCTGCCAAGAAGGCCTCGCGCAAGCGAGTGGCCTTTGCAGAAGGAGAAGAGGAGCGGGTGCTGCGGGCTTGTCAGATTGTGGTCGACGAAGGGCTCGCTCGCCCGACGCTGATTGGCAGGCCCTCGGTCATCCAGAATCGGATTGAAAGCTTCGGCCTTCGCCTGCGCAAAGACTTGGACTATGACGTCGTCAATGTCGAGCAGGACGACCGGTACCGGGATTTCTGGCAGACCTACCACCGCATGATGGAGCGGCGAGGCGTGACGGTGCAGATGGCCAAGATTGAAATGCGGCGCCGTCTCAGCCTCATCGGCAGCATGCTTTTGCACAAAGGCGATGTCGACGGCCTGATCGTGGGCACCTGGGGTACCACTCAAATCCATTTGAATCAGATCGATCAGGTCATTGGCCGGCGTCCCGGCGTGAGCACTTACGCCTGCATGAATGGGCTGATGCTGCCAGGCCGCCAGATATTTCTGGTCGACACGCATGTCAATTACGATCCCAGCGCCGAACAACTGGCCGAGATCACCACCATGGCGGCCGAAGAAATGGTTCGTTTTGGCATCAAGCCCAAAGCGGCGCTGCTTTCCCATTCGAATTTCGGGTCCTCCGACCAGCCCAGCGCGCTCAAAATGCGGCAAGCCTTGAAGTTACTGCAGGAACGCGCCCCCTGGCTGGAAGTCGATGGAGAGATGCACGGGGACATTGCCCTGGACCCCAAAGGGCGGCAAGAGGTGATGCCCAACAGCAGCCTCAGTGGGGAGGCCAACCTACTGGTGCTGCCCAATATCGATGCAGCCAATATCTCCTATAACCTGCTCAAGACCGCGGCCGGGGGCAATATCGCCATCGGGCCGGTACTACTGGGTGCAGCCAAACCGGTCCACATTCTGACCGCCAGCACCACGGTGCGGCGTATCGTCAACATGACAGCCCTGACCGTCGCAGACGCTAACGCACATCGATAAGCTCCCGTCGCCCGCCGACGAGGTGCCCCGGAAAACCCGGAAAAAGACAGATAAGATTTGTGTGGACGCACAAGCTAGCGCACACCAACATCGCAAAAAAACCTAGCCAGACGGACAGGTTAATCCGGGTAAGCCCTTGCATTTTGCGGGCACATCCGTCACACTAATGCCCGAAGAGTGCGGGTTAACCCGAGGGCCGTGTGAGGTTCGGGGTCCCCTGAGGTTCAAAAAAGTTTTTCATGCTGTGCAAAGCAGGTCGCCTTTGGCGGATTGCGGCCACCGCGCTTGCGCTGACCCTGGCGACGACAGCCGGGCCGCCGGCTTTGGCCAGGGGTCCCAGCAGCAATGAGAAACCGGCTGAGTCCACGATTGCGGCGGCCCAATTGCCAGTGCAGGGCCAGCGGGTTCTGGCCCTGATTTATCAGGGCGGGCCCTTCCGGTATGACAAGGACGGCACGGTATTCGGGAATCGAGAGCGGCTTTTGCCTCAGCACCCGCGCGGCTACTACCGCGAATATACCGTCAGGACACCAGGGGTGAGCCACCGAGGGGCGCGAAGAATTGTGTGCGGTGGGAAGGTGAAAACTTCCCCTGATGTCTGCTACTACACCGAAGATCACTACGCAAGTTTCAGGCGTATCGTTCAGTAAAGAGTGGGACCGATGAGCCAAGAAGATTTCGATTTGTCTTTTGAACCCGAACCCCTGGTAGAAAGAACCACGGAGATGGACATGCCACTTCGTAACGTCAGACCGAATATCGTGCAATCCATTAGGGCCTTCCGGGTCCAGGATCTGCAGGAGGCTGCGACCGCATTGGGTCATCACTTCTTGTACGCCAATCTGGGACAAGCCCAAAGCAAGCAGGATGTGCTGGACATGATTGCCGCACAGTACACATTCCCGTCGCACTTTGGCAAAAATTTTGATGCCTTGTACGACTGCATGACCGATCTAGTGCACAAGTCAGGTCAGCAGCCCGGTTTCATTGTGGTTCTGGAGCACATCCCGGCTAACAGCAAGTTTGACAAGGAAGCGCGCGAGCAGTTGCTCGACATCTTCCGGGACGCGGCCGATTATTGGGCCGACCGAAAGATTCCCTTCCGATGTTTCTATTCTTTTCTGTAGCCCGTTCCCCGGAAATTGGCCAGGGGGAACGGGCGAATGAGGCCCAGCAAGCGGACGAAAACGGCGAGGTCATGCCCACTGACAAGTTGGTCGATGTCTCCCCGCTTGCACTGCGCATGAGCAGCCCTTTCAATGCGGGCTACTGGCTGACGGCCGCCTGAGGTCCTCGCCCTACCGCAGGGAAGCTGGCCATTGGCCGTGGCGCTCAAGCAGCGCTCAGGCACTGCGCCAGGGCCACATACTCACCGACCGGGACCTCCTGCGCACGGCGCTGCAGATCAAATGCAGACGCCAACGAGCGCCCCTGCAGCCAAGGGCCCAGGGTGTGGCGCAGCAGCTTTCGGCGCTGACTAAAGGCCACCTGAACCATTTCTGCCAATAGCTTGGGGTCTACGTCCGGAACAAGGGCAAGCGGAACCATTCGCACCACCGCGCTGTCGACCCGGGGCGGGGGATCAAAGCTCTGCGGGGGCACGAAAAGAACGGACTCCATCGCATAACGCCACTGAAGCATGACGCTGAGGCGGCCGTATGCGGCGCTGTCAGGGGGGGCCACCATGCGGTCGATCACTTCCTTTTGCAGCATGAAGTGCTGATCTTCAATCACATCGACCGCTTCGAGCAAATGAAAAAGAATAGGGGTCGAGATGTTGTAGGGCAGGTTGCCGACCACCCGAAGGCCACGGCCCGGCACGCCGGCACAAAGACGGGCGGCAAGGCTGCGAACATCAAGAGCGAGGATATCGGCCTCGATCACTTCCAACTGCTGGTGGCCGCGTAAGCGCGCAGCCAGGTCGCGATCGAGCTCGACGACCGCCAGATGTCCCAAGCGCTCGACCAAGGGCTGGGTCAACGCGGCCAACCCAGGACCAATTTCCAGCACCGGCTGCCCAGGGCGAGGATCGACTGCGGCCACGATCCGGTCGATGACCGACCCATCGACCAGAAAATGCTGACCGAATCGTTTGCGAGCCGTGTGCCGGGCGCTCTGAAGACCGCCCTTATTGCGGGGGCTCGCGAAATTCGACATAGGCGCGCCCCCGAACATCCTGCAGCCAGGCGCGAAGCGCCTCCTCGGCCTTGCGCTCGCGCACTTCCCGGCGGGCCAGCTCGCGCCTTTCCTTCTCGGTCAGCGGCACCTCTCGCCGCTCCAAGACCTGGATCAAATGGACTCCGAATCGGGACACCAGAGGATCCGAAATTTCGTTCAGATCCAGCTCATCCATGACCTGCTCAAACTCAGGGACAAAGGCACCAGGGGACGTCCAGCCCAGGTCGCCGCCGCTGCGCGCCGTTCCATCCTCACTGAACTCCCGCGCCAGTTGGGCAAAGTCATCGAGCTGGGCCTGAATGCGCCGCTTGAAGTCGGCCAGTCGAGCGCGAGCGGCAGCCTCCGTCAAGCGGGCGCTCGGTCGCAGCAGGATGTGCCGGGCACGAGTCTGCTGCACCTGAGTGAGCTCATCAAGTGGCGTCTTGCGCTCGAGCACCGCAAGCAAATGAAAACCTGCGCCGCTTCGAATCGGACCGGCAATCTGACCGACCTGCAAGGACCGAACCGCATCGACAAACAAGGGGGGATATCGATCCGGGCTGCGCAAGCCGAGCTGGCCTCCGTTGACCTTGTCTGGCGCGTCGGAAACCTGTCGAGCCAATTGTTGAAAGTCCGTACCGGCCGAGAGCTGCCTGCGCAACTCTTCCGCTCGATCCCGTAGGCGCTGCTCCTCTTGCGGCGTGGCATTTTCCGGAACTGCGACCAGAATTTGCGCCAGATTGATCTGGGTGGGCTCGGCCTTCGCGGCGGCGGCCTGCCGCTCGACCAGATGCCGGTCCACCTCCTGCTCGGTCACACGAACTCGGGACTCCACCTCCCGATCGCGCAGACGGCTGATCAGGATCTCATCGCGCAGGTCGCGGCGGTAGCGCTCGAAGCCTATCCCCTCAGCGGCGAGCTGGCGCCGCAATTGTTCAACGCTGATCTGGTTTTGGCGCGCCACATCGGCCACCGCCTGGTCCACCACCGCATCGTCAATTCGAATGCCCGTATCCAAAGCCAACTGCACCTGCGCCCGCTCAACGATCAGGCCCTCCAGCACCCGAGCCGCCAGATCGGCCGCAGACACGCCGGGCGCTGACCGACCGGCCAAACGCTGTAGCCGTGCACGCACATCCTGATTGGTAATCGGCTCAGCGTTGACGACGGCAACGATGTAATCCAGCGCACGCACAGACGCCGCTGACTGAGCGGCGGGCGCACCTGCGGCCGGGCTCTGAGCAAAGGCAAGGGACGAGACGAGCAAGGTCAACGAGGCCCAAACAATGCCAGGCCCCCGTCGCCGAAAAAAAGAATCAGTCATAGTTGGAATAACGGCTAGGCAGGTTGACCTGGTCTCGCAAAAGTTGGTAGCGCGGAATGTTGTTCTTCAAGACGCCCAGTGGATTGTTGCCGATACGAGAAAAGCCCACGAATTCCAGCTGCAACATGATCTGTGTGTTGGCACGCGACAGCCCGCTGTAGGTGCGCTGCAAAACCGCCCTTCCAATCCAGCAGCAGCCATCGTATTCGAGTCCGACCACCGCATCGACCAGCCGGCCGTCGGTAGCGCTGTAGTTGAGCCGGCCCACGCTGTAGTACCGGTTTCCACCCTGTCCGCGGCCAGGACCGAGATTTTGCCCCCGATCACCCCAGAGATCGTTAATCGGCCATTGCCAGCCCACATCAAATTGCTGGCTGCCCGTGTCGCCGGTGGTCACAGGCCTCTGCAAACGATAAGCGACATTGATCAATCGATAGGGAGTGGGGGTGAACCGGCCGGCCACCGTCAGGCGCTGCGACTGATCGCGTTTAGGGTTGTACTGAGTGATTGCGGCCACCGACCAGCGGTCGGAAGGGCTAACCGAGGCGCCGACGAGCAAATCGCTCAAGCGCTCGGCAGCCGCCGCAGGAGGCGCGCCACTGAGCGAGACCCGTTGGTCAGCCAGCCGCACGCGCTGAGCCACGCCCAGACGCATAACCTCTGCGCCCGTCTGCGGCAGCAACAGCCGGGAGGTCAAGCCGAAAGTCGCGAGGTTGGCATCGGCGATACGGTCATTACCCACAAACTGGTTTTCAATGAAGACCGTGGCGAAGGAAAAACTGTTCTCCGCGCTGTCGTAATTTGGCAGGCGGCTCTGATCGCGGTAGGGGGTATAGACATAAAACGCCCGCGGTTCGAGCGTCTGCAGATAATCCGTGCCCGCCCACCGTGCCGGCCGCTCAAAGATCAGGCCGGAATCCAGACTGAAGGTGGGAACCTGGCGATAAGCCGAGTTGGCGCCGCGCCAAGTCTCCTCGAAACTGTACTGAGTGATATGCCACTGCAAGCGCGGTGTGACATAGCCAGCAGGACCCACCCAAGGACTGGCCAGCTGCGCACGAGCAAACCAGCGGTCGGCATTGGTCTGTCCGGTCAGACTGCGCAAGGCGCTAAAGCGGGTGAAGTCGGTCTCGATCGAGGCCTCCAGTGGCACCGGCCCGGCTGACAGGCTGCGGCCATGCCGCAGGGTGAGTTGAGGCAAACGATCAAAGGGCGGCACGATGGGCGACAAAGGGTCCTGCAAGGTTTGCCACTGCAGGGCGCGAAAACCGAATTGGATCGACCCACGCGAGCCGCTCAAATTAAGGTCCAGGGGGAGCAGCCGCTGGGTCAGGGCCTGACTCTGGCGTGGAAAGTCACGCCAATAGGCATCGTCACTGACTCGATGCAGATTCAAGCTGTAGGTCAGGGGGCCGAAACCACCCCCGGGAGTCAACCAGCGCCCGCTGTGTTGCCAGCTGGTGGCCCAACGATCGGCATGGTTGAGCTGATCCTGGGGCAAGATGCTGGTGCGAACCACGCCCTGATCGGTGGGCTCCAGATACCGCGCCTCCAGGGCCAAGTCAAGCCCGCGCTTGGTCATGAAGGTGGGCGTGAGCGTGGCATCGCGATTGGGCGCGATATTGAAGTAATAAGGCAAGGCCACGGTGGCCCCGGAAGTGGTGTCCACCACAAAAGTAGGGGGCAACAGGCCGGACTTGCGCTTGTCGCTGAGGGGAAAGCTCACCGAGGCGGGCCAGGCCAGAAGGGTGACATCCTGAAAGCGCAATCGCGGCTGATAGGCACGGCCCACATCGGCCTCAAAATCGAAATCAAAACGGCTCGCCACAATTTCCCAGGCGGGCTTCCAGCTCTCCTCGTTATCGCGCTCACAAGAGGTGTAGGTGGCCACCGAGGCCGTCATGCGCTGATCGCCCTGAAAATCAAAGCGTTCAGCCTGTCCATTGGCACCCGAAAGAAAGCGGTAGCGGGGACCGAGAAAAAACCCCTCGAAGCTGTCGACACGCAGGCTCAGGCCCTGCCCGTCAAAGATATGGCCCGATCGACTGACGCGCACCGGCGCCTGAGCGGTCAGGATCTGGGTGGCCTCCTCCATCTCCAGACGATCTGCACGCACCACTGACTGGCCTCGCCGTACCACCGCCCGACCCTCGATGATGGTTCGTACGTCGGGTTGGCCGGTGATGCGGTCAGCCGAGACATAGGCCGGGGCCATGCGCTCACTTTCGGCACTGGGCTTTTCGATCAGCATCGAGGAGGACCGCAGCTTCAAACCCAGAAAGCCGTCGGCCAACTCAGCCCCGATGGGCGCACTCCAGCAAAGCGCAAGGCCTGCGCCAGCGGCGAGAAAAAACCGGGTGCCAAAGGCCTGGCGCATCGTGAATGTGAGATAAATCCGTCTGTCGATCTCGACAAACCTCGATTTGATTATCCATGACCCCACCCGCCAAACCGCCCACCTTGCACACCCACGCAGGCAAGGATGGGGCCCACGTATCTTGGTCCGACCCGCTGCGCCAACAGGCCTTCGACTCGTGGCTGCTCAAACTCAAGCCTGCCCATGGCCTTGAGCCGGACAGCGTGCACGCCGCCTCAGCCGACGCGAGCTTTCGACGCTATTTTCGGGTCACGCGCCAGGATGGGAGCAGCCTGGTGATCATGGACGCGCCACCGGAAAAAGAAGACTCACGGCCCTTCGTCAAGGTGGCGCTGCTGATGCAACAGGCCGGCTTGCGCGTGCCCGAAATTCTCGATTGGGACCAGGCCCATGGTTTTTTGCTGCTCAGCGATCTGGGCCAACAGACCATGATGCAAATCCTGCAGGCTGAGGCCGGCTCCTCCTTGCCCATCCGCGGACAAAAGGCGCACGATTTGTATCTGGCGGCCATCGAGGCGCTGGTCCAGTGGCAGAAAGCTTCACAGCCCAATGTACTGCCTGCCTATGACGAGGCCCTTCTCCTGCGGGAGCTAAAACTGTTCCCGCAGTGGTATGTCCAGCAGCATCGCGGCGTGACTCTGTCGAGCGAACAAGAGCAAACGCTCGAGGAGCTATTCGAGCTGATCATGCGGCACAACCTGCAGGCCCAAGCAGGGGCACGGGTCTATGTGCACCGCGACTACATGCCTCGCAACCTGATGGCCGATGCGGCGGTGCCGTCCGGGATCGTCGGTGTGCTGGACTTTCAGGACGCGGTGTATGGACCCATCACCTACGACATCGCCAGTCTTTTGCGCGATGCCTTCATCAGCTGGGATGAGGAGTTTGTGGTCGACATCGCCGTCCGCTATTGGCAAAAGGCCAGGCAAGCGGGCTTGCCGGTGGGCAGTGACTTCGGGGAGTTTTACGAGGCCCTGGAGTGGATGGGCCTGCAACGCCATCTCAAAATTCTGGGCATCTTCGCCCGATTGACCCTGCGAGACGGCAAACCGCACTATCTGGCCGATACCCCGCGATTCATCGCCTACCTGCGGCAGACCGCGGCGCGATACCGACCCCTTGCCCCCCTGCTGAGGCTGGTCGAGGAGATCGAGGGCGGCACACTTCGGACAGGCTATACCTTTTGAATATGCCGCGTTTTTTCGTCGATCTACCGCTCAAAGACCGAGAGCGTCTGCCCCTTCCTGCGGGGGCAAGCCGCCATGTGCAAGTCTTGCGTCTGCAGCCAGGCGATAAGGTGACTCTGTTTAATGGCACCGGCGGTCAATGGCGAGCCCGTATTGATCGCATCGAGAGGACCCGCGTCACGGTTGAGCTCGAAGCCTTCGAGCCGATTGAACGCGAACCGACACGATCGGTCCATCTGGCCGTCGGGGTGCCAGCCAATGAGCGCATGGACTGGCTGGTCGAAAAGGCCAGCGAGTTGGGCGCCGCGAGTCTTCAGCCGCTGGTGACCACTCACAGCGTATGGCGTCTGTCTGGAGAGCGGGCCGAAAAGAAGCGCCGACACTGGCAAGCCATCGCGGCGGCGGCCTGCGAGCAGTGCGGGGGCAATCGACTGCCAGCCATCGAGCCAATGAGCGAACTGGCGGCCTGGCTGAGCCTGGCGCACCCGACTCTGCACCGCGGTGTGCTCTCTCTTCGAGAGGACGCCCGGCCCCTGGCCGGCTGGCGCGATGAGTGTGCGCCAGCGGCATCTCTGTTGCTGCTCAGCGGTCCGGAAGGCGGGCTGTCCAGGCAGGAAGAAGAAGCGGCCCGGGCCCTTGGCTTCATACCCATCAGCCTCGGGCCGCGCACCCTGCGCGCTGAAACCGCCGCCCTGGCAGCGCTGAGTCTGGCCTTGCAGGAGGGGGGGTGACCCGCCTGCATGAGCGGGGACGGCCGGGCGTTCGTGCGTCGCTCACGATACAAGGGTCGCAGCCCGGGCGCTGTATAAACCTTTTCTTATGAACGCAAATCTCTGGCTGCTGGTGGCCTGCCAAGGCTTGTTCTTCACCAACAACGTCACCTTCATTGCCATCAATGGCCTGGTGGGCCTGAGTCTGGCGCCCTTGGGATGGATGGCCACCTTGCCCGTGATGGGCTACGTCGTCGGGGGCGCCCTGTCCACTGGGCTGGTCGCCCGGACCCAGAAGCAATACGGCCGCAAGACGTCATTCCAGATCGGGATGGGGGTCGGCGTGCTGTCCTCGCTGCTTTGCGCCTGGGCCACCTATCTGGGCAGCTTTTGGCTGCTGGTGGCGGCCACCGTGGTGGCCGGCTACTACAACGCCAACGCACAGCTTTACCGGTTTGCGGCCGCAGAGCTGGCCGAGCCCTCTGCGCGCGAAAAAGCCGTCTCCATGGTAATGGCGGGTGGCCTGATCGGTGCGATAGCTGGGCCGAACCTGGCAGCGGCCACGCGATCGATGACCGCCGCGCCTTTTGCCGGCGCCTATCTGTCGCTGGCCGGGGTGGCCCTGCTCGGTGTGCTGCTGCTGGCCTTCATCCGCTTTCCCGCGCCTGTGTTGAAGTCGGACGCAGGGGGCGGCCGCCCCCTGTCAGAAATTGCGCGGCAACCGACCTTCATCGTAGCAGCGCTGGCGGGGGCGCTTGGCTACGGCGTCATGAATCTGCTGATGGCCGCGACCCCACTGGCCATGCAGACCTGCGGCCTGCCCTTTTCCGATGCGGCGCTGGTGCTGCAGTGGCATGTGATCGGAATGTTTGCGCCCGGCTTCTTCACCGGTCATCTAATCAAGCGTTTCGGGGCCCTGCAGATCATGGGCGTTGGGCTGCTGCTCAACTTGGCCTGCGTGCTGGTTGCGGTGGCAGGCGTCGAACTGCACCATTTTGAGATCGCGCTGTTCCTATTGGGGGTGGGCTGGAATTTCCTGTTCACAGCCAGCACTTCACTGTCACTGAGCACCTACCGACCAGAAGAGCGGGACAAGGCACAGGGGGCGCTGAACTTCTGCGTCTTTGCGGTGATGGCGGTTTCTTCTTTTGCCTCAGGTGTGCTGGTGACTTCTCAGGGCTGGACCTGGCTGAACCTGGGCTCGCTGCTGCCCCTGGCGCTGACCGGGGCGGGCCTGCTGTGGTTGGCATTCAAGCAACGCGCAGGCCAAGCACACGCGACCTGAACAAAGCCTGTGACCGGCGCGCGCAGGCCCTCAGGGCATGTGGGCAATCACATGCGCCACCGCCGCGGTCAGCTTCTTGGCATAGGGCACATGAAGGAATTCATTGGGGCCGTGCGCATTGCTGCGCGGGCCCAACACGCCACACACCATCATTTGCGCTTGCGGGAAGCCGCGACTGAGCATGTTCATCAGCGGGATGGTGCCGCCCTGACCAATCGTGGCACAGCCGGCGCCAAAGCAAGCTTGCGAGGCGTCCTGCAAAGCCCTCTCAAACCAGTCGGCGGTGTGCGGCGCATTCCAGCCCGAAGCCCCGCCTGCTCCCTCAAAGGTTACCTTGGCCTGATAGGGCGCGTTGTCCTCCAACAGGGCCTTGAGATCCTGAACCGCCTGCGCCGCATCCACCAGGGGAGGCAGGCGCAGCGAAAGCTTGAAGGCGGTATAGGGCCGAAGCACATTGCCGGCATCGCCGATGGCTGGCAGGCCCTCGGCGCCCGTCACGCTCAGCGTCGGACGCCAGGTCCGGTTGAGCAGCGCCTCCACCGGGTCAGAAGTAACAGGCAGGGTGAACACGCCCGAGCCGCCACAGTCGTGGTGAGCCCAGGGAAAGCGTCGAAACAATTCATCGCCCAAAATTCGCGCCGTTTCACGGGCCTGCACCAGACGCTCGGCTGGCACCTCGCAATGAAACTGGGCTGGCAGCAAGCGGCCGGTCGCGCTGTCTTCGAGTCGATCGAGCAACTGGCGCATGATGCGAAAGCTCGAGGGCACCAGGCCGCTGGCATCTCCCGAATGCACCCCCTCGGTCAGCACCTCGACGCGCAAGGTGCCGGTGACGTTGCCACGCAAGCTGGTGGTCAGCCATAGCTGGTCGTAGTTGCCCGCCCCGGAATCCAGACACACCACCAGCTCGACGCGGCCCAAACGCGACCGGAGGGCCTCTACATAGGGCAGCAGGTCGGGCGAGCCACTTTCTTCGCTGGTTTCGATGAGCCCAACGATGCGCGGATGCGCGATGTTTTGACTTTTCAAAGCCGCGATTGCAGCCACGCTCGCATAAATGGCGTAACCATCGTCCGCCCCACCGCGACCATACAGGCGACCGTCCTGATAGTGCGGAGTCCAGGGCCCCAGATCACTGCGCCAGCCTTCAAATTCGGGCTGCTTGTCCAAATGCCCATACATCAGCACGGTGGGGCTATCGGCCGAGGTCTGACCGCAATCCAGGGGACGGGTGCCCGCCAGCTCGAAAAAAATCACCGGGGTTCGACCTGGCAGTCGTACCACTTCCAGAGCCAGCCCGGGGATCTTTTGCGCCAGCACCCAATCGGCCGCCTGATGGACCACCGCCTCAATAAAGCCATGCTGGGCCCAGAGCGGATCAAACAGGGGCGACTTGGCCGGGACGGCAATGTATTGGCTCAACTGCGCAAGGATGTCCCGATCCCATTGCCCCGCAATCTGGGTCAAGGCTTGGGCATCATCGAAGGCAGCAACAGGCAAACGGGCATTCATTGGAAGACTCCCAGGAAATCAGATGGGGCGGGCTTTTACAGCAGAAGGCTGCCCGCCCCTGAGCAAGAAGCCAGCCCCCATCGGCAAAGTCTAGCGTGCGCTCAACCCTCAGCCACGCAAAAAAGCCAGCAACAACCCGATCACGGCGCCAGCGGCCAGCAGCTGCACCACCGTCCAGCGCCAACGCAGCAAAGCCCACAATCCCGCTGCGACCATCAACAGGGCCGTGACATCCAGCATGCCGCGGGACGGTGCCCAAGCCACCGCCTGGAGGAAGCTCCAGGCCAAATGCGCCATCACACCAATGACCACGCAATAGACCGCCTGCAAGGGCAAGGTCCAGCCGGGTCGCCCCCGCGCCGCCTCCACCCAGGGGCCGCCGGCCAGAATGAAAATGAAGGACGGCAGAAAGGTGAACCAACAAGCCACCAGGGCCGCCAGCGCAGCGCCGGCCGGCAGAGCCTGCGGGCCCAGCACCTGGTGCGTCCATCCGCCCACATAAGCCACAAAGGCCACCACCATGATCAGGGGACCCGGCGTACTTTCACCCAAGGCCAGTCCATCCATCATCTGCGCCGTGGTGAGCCACTGATACTGATCTACGGCCGCCTGCTGCACATAGGGCAGGACCGCGTAGGCGCCACCAAAAGTCAGCAAGGCCGCCCGCGTAAAGAACGCGCCCATCTGGGTCAGCGTGCCCTGCCAACCCCAAACATTCACGAGCGCAGCCATGGGCAGGCCCCACAAAATCAGCCCCACGGTCAACACCACCAGCAATCGGCCACGATGGGGCCTGGTATGCGGCGGTGCAGGCGTGTCCACCTCCACCAACGCACTGCGCACGCCATCCAGGGGTCGGGAGGTCTGAACCTCGGGCCCACTCAAGGCCAGCGGGGCGCGCCGGGCGAGAAACAGGCCCAGCAACACAGCACCTGAAATCAGCCAAACAAAAGACAAATCCAGCACCGCCAACCAGATAAAGCCCATTGAGGCCAGCAGCCAGGGCCAGGGCTGCTTTCGCGGATCGATCAGGCAGCGCTGCGCCAATCGGTGAACCGCGTGCAGCACAATCGCAGCCACCGCCGGCTTGATCCCGTAGAGAAGCGCGCCGACCACCGGTTGCTCTCCGTGGGCCATGTACAGATAGCTCAAGCCAATCAAAAGCAGCAGGGAGGGCAGAATGAACAGCAGGCCCGCGACCACGCCGCCCAAGGTGCGATGCATCAGCCAGCCTAGATAGGTGGCCAGCTGCTGCGCCTCCGGCCCGGGCAACATCATGCAGTAGTTCAGCGCATGGGCGAAGCGCTCCTGGCTGATCCAGCCGCGCTGTTCAACCAGCTCTCGCTGCATGATCGCGATTTGCCCAGCCGGGCCGCCGAAACTGATAAACCCCAGCCGCAACCAAAACGCGAAGGCTTGCCGCCTGGGCACCGCACCCACTGGTAACGGCGTCGGCGGCTGCTGGCTCATTGGCGCTGAAGCTTGAAGACGGCGCGGCTAGCCCGCGCGTTGGGCCACCAGCGCACGGCGCGCCCCTCCTGCAAGCCAAACTCATCGAGGATGCGCAACTGATTCCTCAGCGCCAGATCTCTGAAGTCGCGCAGGGTCCCGACCCGAATGTTGGGCGTGTCGTACCACTGATAAGGCAGCACCTTGGTCACCGGCATGCGTCCGCGCAGCACCGCCAAGCGGTTGGGCCAGTGCGCAAAATTCGGAAACACCACAATGGCGGTCCGACCCACCCGGGCGGTCTCTCGTAACATCACCTCGGTATTGCGCAGGTGTTGCAAGGTGTCAATCTGCAACACGACATCAAAGGAACTGTCGGCAAATAGAGCGAGCCCCTCTTCCAGATTGAGCTGGACGACATTGACGCCGCGCGCCACACAGGCCTGCAGATTGCCATCATCAAGCTCTACCCCGTAGCCGGTGCAGCCACGCTCTCGCATGAGGTAGGCCAGCAGCTCGCCCGTGCCGCAACCGAGATCCAGCACGCGCGATCCCGGCGGCACCAGGGCGGCCAGGGTTTGCAGATCGGCCATGGCGCTCAAGTCCTTCACAGCCGGACCTGCTCAAAATAGGTCCGCACCACTGAGAGATAGCGCGGATCGTCCAACAAAAAAGCATCGTGGCCATGCGGAGCATCTATCTCGGCATAACTGACCTCGCGCTGGTTATCAAGCAGTGCCTTGAGTAGTTCGCGACTGCGCCGCGGCGAGAAGCGCCAATCGGTGGTGAAGCTCACCAGCAAAAAGCGGGCGCGGGCACGGGAAAAAGCCTGCGTCAGGTCTCCGCCGAATTGACGGGCCGGATCAAAATAGTCCAGCGCACGCGTAATCAGCAGATACGTATTGGCGTCAAAGTACTCGGCAAACTTGTCGCCCTGGTGCCGCAGATAACTCTCAATTTCGAATTCGATATCCTGGGTGGTAAACCGGTACTGGGGGTCGGCTGCGGCTTGATCGAGCTGGGCACGCAACTGCCGACCAAACTTTTCGTTCATCACATCATCGCTGAGATAGGTGATGTGGCCGATCATGCGCGCAATGCGCAAGCCGCGCTTGGGCACCACGCCGTGGCGATAGAAATGGCCCCCATGAAAATCCGGGTCGGTCACGATGGCGCGGCGCGCCACCTCATTGAAGGCAATGTTTTCTGCGGTCAGGTTGGGGGCGCTGGCCACCACCACCGCATGGCGCACCCGCTCGGGATACTGCAGGGTCCAGCTAAGCGCTTGCATGCCACCCAGGCTGCCACCGATAACCGCAGCCAACTGCTCGATGCCCAAGGCATCCAGCAGGCGCGCCTGCGCCCGGACCCAGTCTTCTACCGTCAGCACCGGAAAGTCCGCCCCGTAGACCTCTCCGGTGTCCGGGTTGCGATGCATCGGGCCGGTCGAGCCGAAGCAGGAGCCGGGATTGTTGACGCCAATGACAAAAAAGCGATTCGTGTCCAGCGGCTTGCCTGGACCAATCAAGACGTCCCACCAACCCTCAGAACGGGGCTTAATCTGGCCTCGCTCATCGAGATAAACCCCGGCGACATGGTGCGACGCATTGAGGGCATGACAGACCAGGACCGCATTGGTTCGGGCTTCATTGAGTTGGCCATAGGTCTCGAAACTCAAGTCGTAATCGCGCAAGTGCGCTCCGCTGGCCAATTCCAGCGCGGGCGCAAAATGCATCGACTGCGGCGTGGCAACAAGGGTCACAAGCAAAGGCCCGAAAGGGCGCAAAAAACAACAAGCCCGGCATCGCTAAGGCGATCCGGGCTGCGCGCGTGTCGTCTTTAGCTGAATTTCTTGAGCGCCCGCAAGCTGAGCAAATCGGCGCTGGCGAAAGTATAGCCGCCTCAAACCCCGAGGGCCGAAACAGGCAAAAAGAAGGCCAACAATCCCAGGACCGCAAAAATCAGCGCGCTGACTCTATGCACTAGCGTGATCGGTAGCCGGCGAGTCAGACGCTCGCCGAGCCAGACCACCGGCACATTGGCCAGCATCATGCCGGCAGTGGTCCCCAGCACCACCTGAACCAAAGACTCATAGCGCGCCGCCAGCACCACCGTGGCCACCTGCGTCTTGTCCCCCATTTCGGCCAGGAAAAACACCACGATGGTGGTGGCCAGCACCCCCAGAGTCGGGCCTTTGGTGGCTTCATCGCCCTCCAGGCGGTCCGGAACGAGCATCCAAGCGGCCATGACCAGGAAGGACAGGCCCAGAATCCAGCGCAGGACCTCCGGCTCCAGAAGGCTGCCCAGCCAGGCGCCCAGAGCGCCAGCGAGGGCATGATTGACCAAAGTGGCGATCAAAATCCCCAGGGCGATCGTCAGCGGTTGCCTGAAACGGGCGGCCAGCACCAAGGACAGCAGCTGGGTTTTATCGCCTATTTCGGCCAGAGTCACCAGCCCTGTGGAAACAAACAGGGCTTCCATTTCCGGCATTTTAGTCAGCCGCTTTTTGCTGATCGCTCGGAATTGTCTTCAAAAAAACCACAAAACCGTGGCTTTACCCATCAATTCGTCTTTCGGGGTAAGCCCCAGCTACATACAGTTACCTTTTTTCCCGCGTCTCGCGCATAATCGGCAGGGTGTGGGTTTTCAAAACCTGTGCAGCAGGGTGATCGGTCAGTTTCGCGCGCAGTGCTTTCGGGACTCCATCGCTTTTTTCTTTGTGTTCATGAGGAGTCCCGTGATGGGAAACAAACTGTACGTGGGCAATTTGCCCTATTCGATGCGCGATGAAGACCTTCATCAGAGTTTTTCGCAATTTGGCTCTGTCACCAGCGCCAAGGTCATGATGGAACGTGACACCGGCCGCTCCAAAGGATTCGGCTTTGTCGAAATGGGCAGCGATGCCGATGCCCAAGCGGCCATCAACGGTATGAACGGTCAATCCCTTGGAGGCCGCAGCGTAGTGGTCAATGAGGCGCGGCCTATGGAGGCACGCCCCCCGCGCAGCTTTGGCGGTGGCGGCGGTGGCGGCGGTCGCTCCGGTGGCGGCGGCTATGGCGGCGGCGGCGGCGGTGGAGAGGGCGGTTTCCGCAGCCCCTACGGCGGTGGTCGTGGTGGTGGCGGCGGCGGCGGCCGTGGCGGATACTGAAAACGCTTGGTCCAACAAGAAAGCTCCGTCGCTTGCCAGCGGCGGGGCTTTTTTTATGCCCCGCCCTCAGCGCGGCATCAAAGTGGCACGAACCCGGCCTTTGAGCTCCACCACGCGGGAGCGGTGGTCATAGAACAGCGTGTCTCCTGAAAAACGATTCTGACCGCTGACGAGCACCACGGGCTCGGGAGAGCGGACCCACTCTTCCTTCGTATCGACAAGCAAAAGTTCGCCGCGCAGCTCTTGCTGAGGTGTGGTCTTGCCGTCGGGCCCCCGCCAGGGCTCTCGAATCACCACCGCCTGTCCCTTAAGCTCGAGCAAAGACCCGTCATCACGCACCCGCGCCCACTGGGCCGCAGCGGTCATGGTTCGCAGCTGCTCGTCGGTAGCCCAAAACCGCGGCTGATCCACCTCAACGGCCTTGTCGTCTCCGTAATGCCGCAGCTCTCGACCCGATAGCTGATTCTGCAAACGCCCATCCTGACCAAAGCTTTTGATCAGCGCCCCACGCATATAAAAATCAACCTCTTGGACCGATGACTTGGACGCAGAGGTGGGTTCGATGAAAGCTGGAGTCCTCTGGACCATCCAGTAAGTGGCCAAAGCCAGAAGGCCCATTGAAACGACCGGAAGATAAATGGACACAGAATCCCACAACCTGAGCAGCAAGCGTCCCGCTCCGCGCAGGTAAAGGCCCCATTCCCTGAGAGCCCCCCCGACTTGCGACGCGGCTGCGGTCATTGCAAGTACTCCTGCAACAGACGCGCATAGTGGCCACGCGCGGTAAGCAAGAGGTCACACCACTGACGGACTGCGCCATGACCAGCGGGTTTATCGGTGATGTAATCCACGCGCGCGCGCACCTCCAGATGCGCGCCCGGCGGGGCGCAACTGACGGCCGCCCGCTGCAGCACCGGCAAATCGGGCCAGTCGTCGCCCATGGCGGCTGCCTGTGACCAATCCAGGCCCAACTCGCCCAGCGTGCGCTCAGCCAAGGGCCGCTTGTCTTCCTGACCAAAATGGGCATTGCGGATGCCCAGCGCTTGAATGCGCGATCGCAAGGCCGGGCTGTCGCGACCACTGATGATGGCAGGGGTGATCCCGGCGCGCTGCAGCATCTTCAGGCCATGGCCATCGAGCGTGTGAAAGCGTTTAAGCGTCTCTCGGGCCGAATTGGCCACACCCCCATCCTGCTGCGAGCCCAAAGGATCCCCGATGTACAGACTGCCGTCGGTCAAGACGCCATCCACATCAAAGAAGGCTACCTGAACATCCTGAGCGCGCAGCAAAAGCTGCGGATCGATCTGCAAAGCCGGCACATTCAAGTTCAGACGGGTCCGCACGCTCATCAAATCACCTTGGCCCGCATGAGGTCGTTGCTATTGACCGCCCCGACCAACTTGTCGTGTTCATCGACCACCAGCACACTGGTTATGCGATGTTGCTCCATGATGGCCGCTGCTTCTGCGGCCAAGGCATCGGCCCGCACAGTCCGCGGGCCGGGATGCATCACCTCCCGCGCAGTCAGGCTGCGCAAATCCTGGCCCTTCTCAACGAGTCGCCGCAAATCCCCGTCGGTGAAGATGCCCAACACCCGGCCCTCCGCGTCCACCACTGCCGAGGCCCCCAAGCCCTTGACGCTCATCTCGCGCATGAGCTCGCTCAGGCCGGCCTGCGGTTCAACACGGGGCACCGCAGGGCCGAGGCGCATCACATCGCTGACATGGGTCAAGAGCTGCCGCCCGAGGGCACCGCCCGGATGAGACCGGGCAAAGTCCTCGAGGCGAAATCCCCGCGCATCCAGGAGGGCGATGGCCAGCGCGTCCCCGATGGCCAACTGTGCCATGGTGCTGGCCGTCGGGGCCAGATTGAGGGGGCAGGCCTCTTGTGCCACGCTGCTGTCCAGCACCACATCGGCGTGTCTCGCCAGGGGCGAGTCGGCCCCACCGGTGACCGCGATGAGCGCCGTTCGCTGGCGCCGCAGAATCGGCAACAGGCTGTTGATCTCCTCGCTCTGGCCGCTGTTGGAGATACCCAGCACCACATCTGAGCCGGTGATCATGCCCAAATCGCCATGGCTGGCTTCAGCCGGATGCACAAACAGAGCGGGGGTTCCCGTTGAGGCCAAAGTAGCGGCGATCTTGCGGCCGATGTGGCCGCTTTTTCCCATGCCCATGACCACCACCCGCCCCCGGCACGCCAGAATGATCTCCAGGGCGCGCACGAAAGCGGAGGCCTCCAGCCGCTCGGCCAGAGCCGCCACCGCGCCGGCCTCGATGCCGAAGGTCTTCCGCGCCAGAGCAAGGCAGTGCGCGGGATCAAGGGGCTTGGCTCGCATCTGCCGATTTTAGTGAGCTTGCGCTCAGATAGGCTCACCAGGCGCGGGAAAGTTCGCCCCAGAGAACGTGGCCGTGAAATGTCCTTCATCGGCTACGATGGCCTGCATGAGTGGACTGGAGCTGACGCTGTTCTATTTGCTGGCCGCCGTGCTGGGGGTGGTGGTGTGTCGCAGCCTCAAGCTTCCGCCCATGCTGGGCTATCTGGCTGTTGGGGTGCTGATTGGCCCGAACGCGCTGGCTTTGGCTCAGAACGCCGAGAGCGTGCATTACCTTGGCGAATTCGGGGTGGTGTTTCTGATGTTTGTGATTGGCCTAGAGTTCAATTTAGGCAAGTTGCGCGCCATGCGTCAGCATGTCTTCGGACTGGGCCTGCTGCAGGTCGCCCTGACCATGGCCCTGATTTTTTTCGGAGCCCTGTTAGTGAGCTGGCTGGCGCCGGGGCTTTGGAGCCTATCGTGGCAAGGGGCACTGGCCATCGCTGGGGCGGCGGCCATGAGCAGCACCGCGCTGGTGGTCAAGCTCTTGTCGGACCGGCTCGAGCTGGACAGTGAGCATGGCCGCCGCGTGATGGGCATCCTTCTGTTTCAAGATCTGGCAGTGGTGCCCTTGCTGGTGCTCATTCCGGCTCTGGCCTCACCGGCGGAGCAACTCTTGAGTGCACTGGCGCTGGCCTTGTTGAAGGCCACCGTGCTGGTGGGCTTGTTGCTCACCGGCGGCCAACGTTTGATGCGCTGGTGGCTGACACTGGTGGCGCGGCGAAAGAGCGAAGAGCTCTTCGTGCTTAACCTGCTGCTGGTCACCCTGGCCTTGGCCTGGCTTACAGAGCTGGCGGGCCTGAGTCTGGCGCTGGGCGCCTTCATCGCCGGCATGCTGATTTCAGAGACGGAATACAAGCACCAGGTGGAAACCGACATCCGGCCCTTTCATGATGTCTTGCTGGGCCTGTTCTTCATCAGCATCGGCATGATGCTCGATTGGCGCGAAGTGGCCGAAAACTGGCCCCTTGTGCTGCTATTGCTGACGGTGCCGGTGCTGATCAAGCTGGTCCTGATTGCAGCATTGGCGCGCGGTCTGGGCGCCAGCGATGGCGTGGCACTGCGCACCGGGCTCTACCTGGCTCAAGCCGGCGAATTCGGTTTTGTCTTGCTGACACTGGCTCAAGAAAGTCGCTTGGTGCCACCGAGCCTCCTCAATCCGGTGCTGGCCGCAATGGTGCTGTCCATGCTGGCCACGCCCTTCATCATCATGCAGGCCAACAACCTGGTCATGAAATTGGTGGCCAATGAATGGATGCAGCAATCCCTGCAAATGACCTCGATTGCACGCAAAGCGATCAACACGCGGCAGCATGTGATTATTTGCGGTTACGGTCGATGCGGTCAGAATCTGGCACGCATGCTGGACGGGGAGGGCATTGCTTATATCGCTCTGGACCTCGATCCCGATCGGGTTCGACAAGCGGCCGCAGCGGGTAACTCGGTGGTCTTTGGCGACGCGGCACGAATACAGTCGCTCATGGCCGCTGGCCTGGCCAGGGCCAGCGCAGTCGTCGTCACTTATCTGGATACCCCAGGGGCATTGAAAGTGTTGGGCAGTGTGCGCGAGCATGCGCCTTCGGTGCCCATCATCGTGCGCACGGTGGATGACCATGATCTTGAAAAGCTGCAGGCCGCCGGCGCCACCGAGGTGGTGCCTGAGGCCATTGAGGGCAGTCTGATGCTGGCCAGCCATGCGCTGGCGCTGGTGGGCGTACCCATGCGCCGAGTCATCCGCAGCGTCCAGGAACAGCGAAACGCACGCTACAGCCTGCTGCGCGGTTACTTTCATGGGGCCGATGACGACACGGTCGACGAACTCGAGCATGAGCGACTGGCTACGCTAAGCCTACCCACCGGCGTTCGCGCAGTCGGTATGCGAGTGGAGGAATTGGCGCTGCATGCAATCGGGGTTCGCCTGGTGCATCTGCGACGAGTCGACGGGCAGATGGTCCCACCCGAGGACGCCCTGGTGCTACAGGGCGGCGATACCCTGGTGCTTTCAGGACTGCCACAGGCGCTGGCGCTCGCGGAAGAAAAACTGCTGCGCGAGCGCACGAAGAAAGGCCGAGACGCATGACACGACGCCACCATCAAACCAGCCTGCTGCGCCGCCAACTAGGGCTAGGCATGCTGGCTGCCGCGCTTCCCGCTGGGGTCAGCTGGGGGGCGGGCGCGATCGAAGGCCCGGGCTTGGCCTCACTCATTCGACCGGGGGGCTGTGTGGTGCTGATCCGTCACGCCCAGACCGAGCCAGGTATTGGCGACCCCCCCGGCTTTAGCCTGGACAAATGCAGTTCACAGCGACTGCTCAGTGCTGCTGGGCGCGCGCAGTCTCGACGGATCGGGCACTGGTTTGCTCAGCATGGTCTTAAGCCCGCGGCAGTGCGCTCGAGTCTGTGGTGTCGCTGCCGAGATACGGCTGACGAGGCATTTGGCTCACATGTGCCCTGGCCCGCACTCAACTCCAGCTTTGGTAATCCGCAAGCACAACCGGCCATGACAGACCTGATGCGCCAAGCCTTGGCGCGAATACCCAAAGGTCGTTTCGAGGTCTGGATCACACATCAAGTCAGCATGACCGCGCTGACGGATGCCTACCCAGCCATGGGCGAAGGATTTGTGGTCTCCCCCGAGGGGCGGCTGCTAGGCAGGCACCTCTGGAGCTGAGCGCGCCTGCGTGGCGGTCAGCTCCAGTTCTTGAGCGCTTGTCGCTTCCACATTTCCCAGGGTCGCGCCAAGTGTCGGTCATTCATGTCCGACGTGGCCTGCGCCTCACCATCGGTCAGGAAATTGATTTCCCCCAAGCGCATGGCCTCCATCTGCAAACGAGCACTTTTTTCTGTGTAGATCGCACGAAAGACGGCCTGCTCAATACTATGACCCACAGTCACACTGCCATGCCCGCGCATAAGCGCCACCTGAGCCTGTCCGAGGGTCTGCGCCAGCGACTTTCCCAAAGCCTCAGTACTGATCAGCAAGTCGGTGCTTTCCCCCGCGCTGTGGCGAATCTCATAGACAGGAGTCTTCGCGCCCAAGAATCCGCTCATGTGGCAGATCGGGCGCAACCTAGCGCCCGTCACCCCAAACGGAATGATCGAGGGCGAATGACTGTGCACGATAGATCGCACGTCCGGCCGCGCCGAATAGATGGCACTATGGATGAACCGCTCTACATAGGTACGGCGACCCTGCTCGTCATGCACTTGACCCTCTAAATCCACCTGCAACAGGTCTTCGGAGGTGACCAAGGCGGGGGCCATGCTACGGGCAATGAAAAAGCGATCTTCCCGCTGCGGGTGTCTGAGGCTGATATGACCAAATCCGTCCAGCACCCCTTCATTGACCAAAATCCGATTGGCGATGGCCAGGTCCTGCAACAGGTCATCAAGAGATGGGGTCATGGTCATTCCGCCTTGATATTGGCTTGGGTGGCCACACGGGTCCAACGCGCGATTTCGGCGCGCATGAAGTCCGCTCCCTCCTCCGGCGAAGTAAAGAAGGGCTCAAAGCCCAACTTGGCCAACCGATCGGCCATCTCAGGAGCGCGACCTACTTGCACAAACGCCTCGCTCAAGCGTTTGACGATGGAAGGCGGAGTACCCGCCGGTGCATACAGGGCAAACCAGTTGGAGAAGTCCACATCCCTGTAACCCAGCTCTGCAAAACTGGGTAACTGGGGCAAGGCCGGCGTTCTCTGCGGCGAAGCCACCCCCAGGGCCCGAATTCGTCCGTCCTTGATGAAAGGCAATGCATTTTGCAACGGACTGAACATGTACTGCAGCTGGCCCCCCACCAAATCGTTCATCGCTTGTGACTGACCCTTGTAGGGCACATGATTGCCGCTGATGGCTATCCTTTGGGCAAAAAGTTCGCTCTGCAGATGCTGGGGGCTGCCGATGCCTGCCGATCCATAGTTGAGGGTACCCGGCTTTTGCCGGGCCGCCTCGACAAACTCAGCCACCGTCTTGGCGCTCAGGGTCGGATGAACCACCAACACCACACTGGTCTGCCCCACCAGCGTGACCGTTTGCAGGTCCTTGAGGAGGTCGTAAGGCAGTTTTCTGAAAACCGCCACATTGGTGGCAATGGTGGCTGGCGACAAAAGCAGGGTGTAGCCATCGGGAGCCGCCTTGGCGACCGCCTGTGTACCAATATTGCCACCGGCGCCCAAAATGTTTTCAACCACTACAGGTTGGCCCAACAGCTCGCCCACCTTTTGACCCAGCGTTCGGGCCAGTACGTCTGTCCCGCCACCGGCCGCCACCGGCACAATGATCTTGATGGGTTTAGACGGAAAAGTCTGCGCCTGCACACCGAGACTGCACAAACCCGCCATCGTGAAAACCGCAAGAAGAACGCTTCTTTTTTTCATGATTCACCCTCCTCGATTGAAAGCTCAAGAGCTTGCATCGTAACGCGCAGCAGGCAACAAACCACCGGAACAACAGGGTCCGCCACTGCAAAAGCAAACACGCGTGCGGCTATTTGCCGATGCAAAAGGAGGAAAAAATCACGCCTAAAAGATCTTCAGAGGTGAACTCGCCCGTGATCTCTCCCAAGGCATTTTGCGCCTGGCGCAAATCTTCAGCCAATAAGTCAAGCGCCGGGGCTGGGCCATTCAATTGTTCGGCCGCCCTATCGAGCTGCACCAAGACCTGGCGCAGGGCATGAAGGTGTCGCGCTCTGGCGGTATAAAGACCCTCAGAGTTTTGCCAGCCTACCTGCTGGAGCAGGGCCTTGCGCAGGTCGTCCAGGCCTTGTCCCGTCTTGGCGGAAATGAACACACCGTCCGGCCTGGCCCCCCCGCTTTCCTCCTGCAAAGGCTGATCCATCTTGTTCCAGACCTGCAGCACCGCAATACCTGGGGGCAGCTGGCCGGCAATCTGCGCATCGAGCTCACGGTACCTCTGGCCCTCTTCGGTCTGCGCCTGATATCTCGGCCAATCATGGAGGAAAAGCACGGTGTCGGCCGAACGAATCTCTTCCCAGGCTCTTTCGATGCCAAGCCTTTCCACCAGATCTTGGCTTTGGCGCAAGCCGGCCGTATCCACGATATGAAGCGGTACCCCTTCTATCTGAATGAGTTCGGTTACCTTGTCTCGAGTGGTTCCCGCAATGGGGGTGACGATGGCTCGCTCTGCACCGGCCAAGGCATTGAGCAAAGAGCTCTTTCCCGCATTGGGTTGGCCCGCAATGACTACCCGTATACCTTCACGCAAGATGGCGCCCTGTCCGGCGCGTTCAAAAACAAGAGCCAACCGACGCTGTAAGGCCTGAAGTTGACCTCGGGCGTCCGACTGCTCGAGAAAATCAATGTCCTCCTCTGGGAAATCCAGGGTGGCCTCCACCAGCATGCGCAAGTGAACCAATTGCTGCATCAGACCTTCAATTTCCCGGGAGAACTCGCCCGAGAGGGACCTTGCCGCTGATCGCGCCCCTGTTTCAGTGCTGGCCTCAATTAAGTCGGCCACCGCTTCTGCCTGGGCCAGATCCATCTTGCCGTTGAGAAAGGCGCGGCGCGTGAACTCCCCCGGCTGCGCCAGCCTCAGCCCAGCCAGTCGT
>JBEIHE010000007.1:0-49115 GCA_040381515.1 Polaromonas sp. | reverse complement strand
GTGGCATGATAAACGCCCGGCGAGGACCCATGGCACCACGGCGCCCCCCGGATCCCACTAGGGCCGGGCGGCGGGACTGGCCTCGTCCACAAGAACCTGCGGAGACAGAAAAACCAGCAACTCGGATCGCGTCACTGAACGTGCGCGATTGCGAAACAGGGCGCCGAGCCCCGGCAGACTCCCCAAAAGAGGGACTCGAGCCTCATCATCGCGCTCGAGGGTTTCGAAAATACCGCCAATCATCACGGTGCCCCCGTTGTCGACACGGACCTGGGTCTGAACGTGCTTGGTGTCAATCGCAAACCCGTTAGGCGTGCTGCGACCAACGCTGTCTTTGTTAATGTCGACATTGAGAATGATGCGACCGTCGGGTGCGATTTGCGGCGTCACCTCAAGCTTCAGATTGGCCTTCCTGAAGGTCAGCGAAGTGGCCCCATTACCTACGGACTGCTGGTAGGGTAGCTCGGTACCCTGCTCGATGATGGCCTTGACCTGATCGGCAGTGACGATACGGGGGCTGGCCACCACCTTCCCCTTGCCATCGGCCTCCATTGCGGAAATCTCCAAATTGAGTACACGGGTGAGGGACGCATTGAACAGGGAGACCGCCAGTGCAGCGGCAGGCTGGCCATCGCGCGCAAGCGCTGGCCAATTGATCATGTCTGTCCCGGCGATGCCAAAGTCACGCCCCATGAGCGGATCACCGCTGCTGGGCTGCTGCGGGGGAATATATCGGCCACCTAGCTGACCTCCGCTTAAGCCCGATCGCGACGGATCTGCCGGATTGGCCGCCAGCCTGCCCCCCAGCCGAACACCCAGCGAACGTCCAAAAGAATCGGCCGCCTCCACAATGCGGGCCTCGATCATGACCTGCCTGACGGGACTATCGAGCTGTTCGACGAGACTGCGAACCAAAGCCAGCCGGGGGGCCACATCGGTGACAAACACTTGATTGGTGCGCACCTCTGAGATCAAGCTTCCGCGCGCCGACAAGACGCGTCCGCTGGTCGAGCCCGACTGCAACTGGCGAGCCAATTCATCGGCACGAGCGTATTTGAGCCTGAAACTTTCGGTAAGCAAGGGTTCGACCGTCTGCAGGGCCTGCTGGCCCTCCAGATCCTGACGCTGCCGAGTCGCTTGCTCCGCTCGGGTGCTCACCCAGATCACCGGACCCTTGCGTTGCATGACCAGTCCACGGGTCTGGACGATGATGTCAAGCACCTGATCCCAAGGCAGCTCGCGCACCCGCAAACTGGTAGTGCCCGTAACTCCATCGGAGACGATGATGTTGAAGCCGCTGAAGTCAGCGAGCAATTGCAGCAGGGTACGAACCTCAACCAACTGAAAGTTCAGGGAGATCGGCTGTCCCGACTGAGGCGTGGGCGATGCCAGCGTTCGCCTCCGCTCTTCAGAACCGGACGCCGGACCGGGGGAGTCGGCCGCGAAGACCGGCGGCAAGCTTGAGGCAAGCACCCAGAAGCAGACAGCAAAAGGATTCATGGAGAGCCTCCAACCGGCCAGCGACGCAACTGCTCGATCCACCGCCCGCTGGCATCGCGACGGATCTCACGCAACTCAAGTCCGGTCTCCGTAACCGACTGCACCCGCCCCAGATCAGGCCCTAGGTAGTCACCCACGGCTACCGAATGAACCACTGAGCCCACGCGCATCAATGCGCGCCAAGTCTGGCCCTGCCTGAGAGTGCCGGCAAAGAAGAACTGTGTCAGCGGCAATGACTCCAAGGGGGCACGCTCGCGCTCCAATTCCATGCGCCAAGCCTGAGGTAGATCCGCCCACGGGTCGCGCGGTGGCGCCGGCTCGGGCTGAGGCGAGCCGGTGGGTGCCGAGGTTCGCACTGCAGGAGGTGCAGAGGCTGGCTCAAGGGCCACGGAGCCCGAGCCTTCTGGGGCCTGGGGACGAGACACCATAGGCTCCACAGGCAAGCCAAAGGGATCACCCATGCGCGTCGACATCGCGGTCGGTACGGACCGCGCGCTGGTCCATCGCGAGGAAGGCAAAGGCACAAGCATCACCCTCAGGCGGTGTTTCCCCGAGCGGCCTGCCGTCAGCTGCAGTTGCTTGAGACTCCAGGCGGGTCCGGACTGTTCGAGTGCCGACAGGTAGGTCAGCAAGGATTTATACGGGCCGCGCACCTGCACAACCCAGTGGTCGGGTGTCGCCGAGCTTGCACCTGCGGCTCGAGGCGCAGAGCCCCCCTCGCGTGACACCCATCTGAACTGCTCCAGATGCAACGCATGGGCGAGCGCCAGCTGCTGCGGCATTAGCGCATCTGCTGCTTCCCCAACCGATTCGACCTGAGGCAGAGAGGTCACCTGAGCCTGAAGCCTCTTAAGTCGATCGCTACTGAGTTCAAGACGGGCGCGCGCAGCCTCACGCTCACGCTTGACGGATTCAAGAGAGAGCCGCAAGGCCTGCTGCTCTTCGTAGGCCGGCACACCCAGCCAGACCAAAGGTGCGGCCGCTCCCATCAAGCCGGACAGAAATAGCAGCAGGGGCCACAGGCGTGGCCTGCGCACAGGAGAGCGGTGCACGCTGCGCCAGGCGCCAATCCGCCACTTGAGCGCGGACCGGACATTCATGGCGCGGCAGGCGGAGGGACCGCCTCCAACCCAAATCGGATCATGAAACGGGTCGAGGACTCAAACTCCGCAGACTCATGAGCCTGGTCAGAGCCTTCCCGGCCGATCTCCATCGAACTCCATGATCCCAAGCCCGGCACCTGGCTGGTGAATCGATACAACCAAGGCTGCAATTGCGACGGTGCGATTCGACCGCTGAGCGTGAGTCCCTGCGGATCAAATCGAAACTGTGTCAGGCGAGCCGAAGACGATGCACCGCTGTGCCCCAGCGTCTGCAGGGCCTGACCCACCCATCGCCAGCGGTCCTGATGCTGCTGATGCTGCTGCCATTGGGTCTGGAGTTCTTGCAAGGCCTTGAGCTGGAGATCATGTTCCCGCTGGGTGGACTGCAAGGACGCCAGCTCGGCCTTCAAGGGCGCCTGCGTCTGCGCAAGCCGCTGTCGATCAGCCTCGATCTCCCTCACCACCCAAAGTCCGAACATGGCTCCGCAAACCAGGGCAAGAAGCAGCGGTCGCTGGATCTGTGGATGACGCAGCGCCGACAGATCCGACGGCTCCAGTCGCAGATCGAGCTGTGCAACCTCAGAGCGCCTCATGGCCACCACCTCAGACCGGCCAGACCCAGTACAGGCCAGCACGCAGGGGTGAAGTCACCGTCCAGCGCCAGCTCGGGAATGGGGCTTGGATCACAGGGATTGAGACCCGCCTGTTCGAGACCCATCCGAATTCGCGAGGCCAGCTCACCTTCTCCCACTATGTAAACGACCGAGCAGTTCCGAGCAAACTCCAGACACCGCTCCAAGGGATCGGTTTGCGGCCCCTGCACCCGCCAGGCCCACTGCCAATGGCCCGATCGCTCCTGCAAGGTCTGCACGCAGGTCGCGCTCACCTGGAACAGGCATGCGCCAGAAGCAGGCACGTGCCATTGATCCAGGGCCCGCCAACCGGCCTGATGAACCTCCTCAAGGCAAATCAGCTCGCACTGTGCGGCCTCGGCTAGGCCTTGCCAGTCCTGCACCGTCTCGGGGGGAGCCGACAACACGCGCCAACCAGGGCTCGGGGCTTCCATCAGCTGAGCGGCCCACCGCACCTGGTGCCCAAAAGGGCCCTGCGCAACCTGTTCCTGCAGCCAGCTGCGGCGGCGCACTCGCCAAAATCCTGAGGGTGCTGGCAGGAATTGAAAGTGACACGATTGAGCAGGCAGTGTCATGGCCAGCCGATGTACGCCCGCCTCTGCCAGCCCTTGAGACAGGACATCGGCCACAGCGGGATAGTCCATCAGGTGCCCGTCCTCCAACCAGCCAGGCATCACCGGCCACTGGCGAAGCTGCAGACGCCATTGCTGGGCATGTCGATCCAGCAACGCCCATCGCACCTGTGACGGACCGATATCCACAGCCGCCATTGGCTTGGGGTCATCGCCCCGCATCCGCTTGAGCAAGGCATCCAAACGCATGGGATGTAAGCACCTCCCAAAAGTACCGACACGGATCGCGCACACAGGCGCTGGTTGAACAAGGCTATCAAGACGAAGACCTGAAGCCTTTAATTCCTGTTAATCGCTCGGCACAAGCCCAAGATCCCCCGGCCGTGCAATAGCGCCCCATGGAGGGCCACCGTCTCCTAAAATACGGCTTGGCTTCCGCCCGGACGCTCCTGCACCCACGCATCCATGTCCGCCCCCTCCCCCCATACCGCGACCCCAGGCCCAAGGCCCAGACACTGGCTCCTAAGACTGAGCCTGTGGGCGGCCGGCTTGGGCGCGGCTGGCGCAGCCGGCCTGGCGCTGGTGATCGCAGTTGCGCTTGCCATGGCCTACCCCCAGCTGCCAGACGTCTCGGATCTGGCCGAATACCGGCCCAAGTTGCCGCTGAGGATCTACTCCTCTGACAAGGTGCTGATCGGCGAATTCGGAGAGGAAAGACGCAGCTTCACCCCCATTGGCGATGTGCCGCAGGTGATGAAGAATGCCGTACTGGCTATTGAGGATGCACGCTTCTTCCAGCACGGAGGAGTGGATTACCTGGGCGTGATTCGTGCCGGCTTGGCCAATGTGCGCCAGCTCAAAAGCCAGGGTGCCTCCACGATCACCATGCAGGTGGCCCGCAACGTCTATCTGACTGCGGAGAAGAGCTACATCCGAAAGATCTACGAAATCCTGTTGACCTTCAAGCTAGAGCACCTGCTGACCAAAGATCAGATTCTGGAAATCTACATGAACCAGATCTTCCTGGGCAATCGCGCTTACGGTTTTGCAGCAGCCTCTGAAACCTACTTTGGCAAACCACTGAAGGACGTGACGGTCGCCGAGGCGGCCATGCTGGCGGGTTTGCCCAAGGCACCCTCGGCCTTCAATCCGATCGCCAACCCCAAGCGTGCTCGTGCCCGCCAGCTCTACATCATCGACCGGATGGAAGAAAACGGGTTTATTTCAGCCAGCGAGGCTGCGGCAGCCAAAAAGCAGGAGCTGAAGATCCGCAGCGGGTCAGACCCCAATCGGGTGCATGCGGAGTTCATCGCCGAAATGGTGCGGCAGCTGGTCTTTGCCCAGTACGGGTCGGAGACCTACACCCGAGGGCTGAACGTGTACACCACGATCAAGGCCAGCGACCAGGCTGCCGCCTATCAGGCCTTGCGCAAGGGCATCATGGATTTTGAACGGCGGCAGGCCTATCGAGGCCCGGAGAAATTCGTCAATCTGCCTAAAGATCCCAAGGAGGCAGAAGACGTCATCGACGAGACGCTGGCCGATCATCCGGACAACGGCGATGTATTGGCAGCCGTTGTCCTTGAAGCCAGCGCCCAAAAGGTGGTGGCCATCCGGTCCAATGGAGAAACCGTCGAAGTGACCGGCGAAGGGCTCAAACCCGCCCAATCAGGCTTATCGAGCAATGCGCCACCCCATCTGGCCGTCCGGCGAGGCGCGGTCATTCGCCTCCTAAAAGGTCCCGGGGACAAATGGACGATTACCCAGTTGCCAGAAGTCGAAGGCGCTCTGGTGGCCATGGATCCAAGGGACGGCTCCATTCGCGCTCTGGTCGGCGGCTTTGACTTTACCAAGAACAAGTTCAATCATGTTACCCAGGCTTGGCGCCAGCCCGGCTCGAGCTTCAAACCGTTCATCTATTCGGCCGGCCTTGAAAAGGGCTTGACCCCCGCCACGATCATCAACGACAGCCCGCTGTTCTTCGACTCCAGCGTTACAGGCGGGCAGCCCTGGGAGCCCAAGAACTATGACGGCCAGTTCGATGGGCCGATGAGCATGCGCACTGCGCTCAAACGATCGAAAAATATGCCCTCAATTCGGATCCTGCAAAGCGTGGGAACTCAAAACGCACAGGACTGGCTCACACGCTTCGGTTTTGATGCCGAAAGGCACCCTCCCTATCTGACCATGGCACTAGGCGCGGGATCGGTCACACCCATGCAGATGGTTTCGGCGTATTCGGTTCTTGCCAACGGCGGGCTGCGGGTCAACCCCTATCTGGTCACTCACATCACCGATCAACAGGGCCGGCTTTTGGTGCAACCTGCAGCACCAAGCCCCGAGGATGCTCAGCGCGCCATTGATGCCCGAAATGCCTTTGTGATGTCCAGTCTTCTGCAGGACGTGACCCGCTCCGGAACCGCAGCGCGGGCGCAGGCCCAGCTCAAACGCCCCGATCTCTACGGCAAGACCGGCACCACCAATGACGCCTTCGACACCTGGTTCGTGGGTTATCAGCCCACCCTTGTCGCCGGTGTCTGGATGGGCTACGACAAGCCGCGCAAACTCGGTGACCGGGAAACCGGTGGGGGCTTGAGTCTGCCCATCTGGATCAGCTACATGGAGCATGCGCTCAAGTCAGTCCCTGTTCAGGACATACCGGTGCCGCCAGGTGTTGTCAACGTCGGGGGCGAGTGGTTCTACGAGGAATTCTCGCGCGGGAGCGGCGTGAGCAGCCTGGGAGTGGACGGGCGAGGCAGCGAGGGCGGCGGTGGCACCCCTTCCTCACCCGCACAGGAGGAACGGCGGGGCATTCTCAATCTGTTCAAGCAGTAAGCGAAAGCGCTTCAGTCAGGACTCAAATCGAATCGGCACGCCGCCCTGTTCGCTCGCGCAACGGCTCAGTGTCATAAAGAACTCGCTTCCGTCCTTGGTGTCGATCCATCGTCCATTGACAAGTTTGTAGTGAAAACCGCCGGCGCGGGCGGCCATCCAGACTTCATGCAAAGGCTTTTGTAGATTAATGATGATCTGGCTTCGGTCGGGGAACGTGAGGCTGACCATGCTGCCTGAGCGTTGGTTGTCGATATCGACGTGGCTGTGATCGTTGATACGATCACAGCCATCTTCCACCGCCTTGAGCAAAGCCTCTGCCTGGTCCATGAAATATAGGTCGGTCATTACAATGGCTTGGTGATGTGGGCTGCAAACCGAATTGAAATTTTAGGGGTGTCTCGATGCGGCGCCGCGTTGGCGCTCATCATAGGCTTGAGCGCGTGTGGCCAAAAAGGGGCCCTGTTTCTGCCCCCGCCTGAAGCCCCAGCGCCTGCCCCGGCCCCCAAGGCCACCCCTGTCGCCCCGGCGCCCGCTCAGGGCGGGGGCCCAACTGCATCTCCCAAATAAATGAACGCCCCCGCACCTGACAGGCCCTTGCCTGGTCATCCCTTCGTGCACGAACGCAATGGACGGCTCTGGCTCGAAGAAGTCGACCTGTCCGAACTCGCTCGACGCCACGGTACGCCGCTTTTTGCCTACTCCAAGGCCTCCATGCTCTCAGCCCTGGCCGCCTATCGCCGCGGTTTTGCGGGTCGATCTGCCCAGATCTGCTATGCGGTCAAGGCCAACTCCTCGCTCGGTGTGCTGCAAGTATTCGCACAGGCCGGCTGTGGATTTGACATTGTCTCGGCCGGCGAACTTCAGCGCGTGCTGGCCGCGGGCGGCAAGGCCGAGCAGGTGATCTTCTCGGGGGTGGGCAAAACGGCGCAGGAAATGGCCCTGGCCCTGCAAGCGGGCATCGCCTGCTTCAACGTGGAGAGCGAGGCCGAACTGCACCAACTCTCAGCTGTGGCCGCCCGGCTCGGCCAACGTGCCGCGATCAGTGTGCGAGTCAACCCGGATGTGGATGCCCGGACCCACCCCTATATCTCTACCGGCCTGAAAGGCAATAAGTTCGGTGTGGCCCACGAGCAGGCGCTGCGAATCTACCAACTGGCAGCCAGTCTGCCCGCACTGCAGGTGGTCGGTATCGACTGCCATATCGGATCTCAGATCACGCAGGCCGCCCCCTACCTGGACGCCATGGAGCGGGTGCTGGATCTGGTCGACGCCATCGAGAAGTCGGGCATCCGCCTCCAGCACATCGACTTTGGCGGCGGCCTGGGCATTGACTACAACGGCGACACCCCGCCGGCCGCAGATGCTCTGTGGCAGCAACTGCTCCAGCGGATCGATGCCCGCGGCTACGGTCAACGCCGACTGATGATCGAACCTGGCCGCTCCCTGGTCGGTAACGCTGGGGTATGCCTGACCGAGGTGGTTTTCACCAAGCCCGGCGAGCAAAAGAATTTCTGCATCGTGGACGCGGCCATGAACGATTTGCCTCGCCCTGCGATGTACGAGGCTTTTCACCAGATCGTGCCAGTTACCGCTCGGCAGGGCCAGCCCCTGGTCTACGACGTGGTCGGACCGGTCTGCGAAAGCGGTGACTGGCTCGGCCGGGACCGGCCACTTTGCGTGCAGGCCGGCGACTTGCTGGCCGTGTTGTCTGCCGGCGCCTACTGCATGAGCATGGCCAGCAACTACAACAGCCGGGGCCGACCTGCAGAGATTTTGATTGATGGCGATCAAGCCCACCTGATTCGGGAGCGAGAGACCGTCGCCGATCAGATACGCAACGAGCGCCTGCTCTGAAGCCAACGCCGCAAACGCCAGCCGAGCAACACGAGCACCACGCCGGTGTAGACCCACACCTCAGCGAAGTCGCTCTTGCCCGCTCGCATCCAGAAAAAATGCAGCAGCATGGTCAGGCTGGCCGGATAGACCAGTCGGTGAATGGCCTGCCAGCGGGCCGCACCCAGGCGCCGGATCGCCGCATTAAATGAGGTGGCAGCCAGAGGCACGAGCAAGACAAAAGTCAACACACCCACCAAAATGAAGGGGCGCTTGATGATGTCGGCCATGATCGCGGCCGCATCGAGCCCCATGTCGAACACCGCATAACATACCAGGTGCATGGCCGCATAGAAAAACGCAAACAGCCCCACCATGCGCCGCCAGCGTGCCAGGGCCGGCAGCACAAAACTCACTCGCAGCGGGGTGACCACCAGCGCCAAGCAAATCAGGCGCAGGGCCCAGTCTCCGGTGGAACGGATCAAGGTTTCCTGGGGATTAGGCCCCAGCCCCTCTGTCATCGCGAGAGCCACGAGCTGCACAAAGGGCAGCAAAAGCAGCAGGAAAGCCAAGCGCCTGCAGGCAGGCTTTAGGAGGAGTTCATTCACTGCCGCCCCCACCGACGGCCGATCAGTAAAACTTTCTCAGATCCATGCCGGCGTATAGCGACGCGACCTGCGATTCATAGCCATTGAACATTAGCGTCTTGCGCTTCTTGGCAAACAGGCCGTCCTCACCAATACGTCGTTCGGTGGCCTGGCTCCAGCGCGGATGGTCGACGTTGGGATTTACGTTGGAGAAGAAACCGTATTCCCTTGGCGCCGACTTGACCCAGGAGGTACGCGGCTGCTCTTCCGTCAGACGAATCTTGACCAGGCTCTTGCCGCTCTTGAAACCGTACTTCCAGGGCACGACCAGACGCACCGGCGCCCCATTTTGCTTGGGCAGGATCTCACCGTACATGCCAAATGACAGCAAGGTCAACGGGTGCATCGCCTCATCCAGGCGCAAGCCTTCCACATAGGGCCACTCCAGCGCATTGGAGTCCAAGTTGGGCATGGTCTTGGGGTCTGCTGCAGTGATGAACTCAACAAAGCGCGCACTACCCAAAGGCTCCACCCGGCGCAGCAACTCCGACAGCGAGTAACCCACCCAGGGAATCACCATCGACCAGCCCTCGACGCAGCGCAAGCGGTAGATCCGCTCCTCCTGGGCGCTGAGCTTGAGCAAATCCTCCAGCGCAAAGGTGCGCGGCTGCTTGACCAAGCCCTCGACGCTCACACTCCAGGGGCTGGTCTGGAACCGACCGCTGTGCTTGACCGGGTCAGACTTGTCGGTACCAAACTCAAAGAAGTTGTTGTAGGTGCTTGCATCCTGGTAGGTGGTGAGCTTTTCCATCGTCATCGACCCAGGAACCTTGGAGGGCACCGCAGGCAAGGGGGGCAGCTTGCCCGGGCGCGGCGTCTGCATCTGCGCGAGCGCGTCGCGGCCGGCCCAGGCCGCCAGCGCGGTACCTGCAGCACCAGCGGCGACCTGACGCATCCAGTCGCGGCGGCCCTGGTAGAGGTGCAAGGGCGTGATTTCGCTGCCCGCCTTGTGGTTCCAATCGTTCTTATTGCTGCGGATCAACATCAGGATCTCCTTGGGAACAATCCGACATTACACCGTCAAAGCAATACCCGAGCGGGACCTGGGACTGCGCACACCCCAGGCAGCCCCCAGGTCAATCCCGAGCAAAGGCTACCGCTTCGTCAGGGGCTCAGAGCTCGCCGTAGCTGTGCAGGCCGGACAGGAACATATTGACGCCCAGGAAGGCGAAGGTGGTCACGCCCAGGCCGGCCAGTGCCCACCAAGCTGCCACCGTGCCACGCAAGCCCTTCATGAGCCGCATGTGCAGCCATGCCGCATAGTTGAGCCACACGATCAGGGCCCAGGTCTCCTTCGGGTCCCAACTCCAGTACCCCCCCCAGGCCTCTGCAGCCCAAAGGGCCCCGAGAATCGTGGCGATGGTAAAGAAGGCAAAACCAACGGCAATAGACTTGTACATGACATCGTCCATCACCTCGTAACTGGGCAGGCGGTGAGCGATCGGTTTGCGCGCCAAGACCATCAACCCAGCGATAAAACCTGAAACCAGGAGGTAGCCGACCCAATACATGCCGCCGGCTTCATAGGACGATTTACGAAACACCAACGGGGCCAGGCACAGCACGATGCCAAGCAACCAAAGGGGCGCCAGCTTGTGCCAGCGGGTCTGGTCGGCCTGTTGTTTGATGAGGTACCCCAGAGCCACCATGGCGGCCACCGCGAACATGCCGTAACCAACAAAATTGGCCGGTACATGAACCTTCATCCACCAGCTCTTGAGGGCAGGCACCAAGGGCTGAATTTCATGGGCCTCACGCACCAGCGTGTACCAGAGCAGAAAACCAACCGCCGCGCTGATGATCAGCATGACCAGTGCACCCATACTGCGGGTTTGGTATTGATCCTCGAAATACAGGTAGAACAAGGTCGTCATCCAGCAAAACAGCACGAAAACCTCATACAGATTGCTGACCGGTATGTGACCGATATCGGGGCCCATCTGATGGCCCTCATACCAGCGCACCATGGTACCGATGAGCGCCATCGTGACCGCTGCCCAGGCCAAACGAGAGCCCAGCAGCTCAAAGGTTCCGCCCTGCCCCCGGATGACGATGGGCAACCAGTAAAACACCGTGCTCATAAAGAACAGAACCGACATCCAGAGGATGGCCGATTGGCTGGAGAGGAAATACTTTAGCCAGAACACTTGCTCGGCGCGGGCCAGGTCGCCCTCATAGGAAGCAATGGCCATCAGCGAGGCTGCCGCCACGCCGACCATCAAAACCTGCAGGGGACGCCAGAACCATCCGAGCCAGATCACGCTGGGTATGGTTCCGACGAGGATCGCCTTTTCGTAGACGTCCATCGCATGCTGGTACTTCAGCAATGCAAACACCCCGCCGACCAGGGTCAGCAGGGCGAACACCCATTCCCACGGCGAACGCCTGGAAAAATAACCTTCTCGCAGGACGATTCCACCCCGACCCAGCGTGCTGCTCATGCGGCCCCCTGAAAAAGACGTTGCTTCAAGCTTTCGAATTCCTTGCCTTCGTCGAGCGACTTGCGGTTGCTCGACATGGCCATGCTGGCCTGTGACTGACCGCCCGCATCGGCAGGACTGAGCCAGATCCACAAGCGGCGTTCACGCACGTAGAGCATGGCAAAGATTCCGATGATCAGCAAGAGGCAGCCCAAGTAGACGATGTTACGGCCTGGCGCACGCGCCACCTGAAAGACGCTGGCCTGAACCTGCTCGAAATCCTTGAGCTCGAAAGCCATCGGGGCCGGATAGAGGTAAGCATCAGAAAGACTGAGCACCGCCTGAGCCATGAAGTTTTGCGCCAGGGGTCCGGGCTCAAAGGCGGGCAATCCAGCGGCCTGCCGGCTCATCTGAACCAATTCGAACAGCACGCCGTTGAGAATACGGATCAGCACCTCGCTGGCCTTCTCGCGCTCGGCCTGCGGCACGTTGGCCTCCATGAAATCAGAGATCGCCTGCAATCCGGCCGCCGGCTTTTCCGTTGCGGATGGGCCTTGCGACAACTCGGCGCCCGCAAACAACTGCAGCGCCCGGGAGGCTGAAGCAGTGAGTTGCTCCATCATGTCTGTGCGCTGTGGGGGGATGGCCAGCCGCACATATCGACGCACCGCCTCCTGACGCAAGACCGGGTCCTGCAAAGCCGCCCGGGTCCGCAGGAAGGTCTGCTTGCTACCCTCAGGATCGGCTGGGATACGCAGGTACTGAAACTGATCGGCCGGCGTTTCACGCATGCCCAGCAAGAAGATGGGCACGCTGTCGGGATCGTCGTCGAGCCGGATCGGCAGCATGTAATTGTTGTACTCACGCGCCTGGCCAGCCGCATCGCGCAATTTGTAACTCACACTAGGGCCGACATTGCGCAGATCCTTGCGGGAGGTGGTCTTGTTGGCCGCACCCAAGCGCTGGTCAAGCGCATGGGCCAGACGAGACTCACCATCCTGCCGCGGATCCCTGGCGGTGTTACCCAAATTCTCCACATTGATAACCCGCAGGCCAGAAAACTCCAGAGTCATCTGCTCGCGGCCATTCGACAGGGGCGTCGACCCGCCGATCGCACCAGCCACTTCAAAAGGCTCCACGCCGGGGGCCATGGGAATGGCGCGCAGGGTTACCCGGGAACCGCCATCGTCGAAGCCCGACTGAAAGATATCGATGCCGCGATGACGAACCGGATGGTTGACCTCAACCCGATGGGGGATGGCCTGGCCAGTTTCCTTGTCATGAATGACGATCTCGCTGGCAAAGAGCTTGGGCATGCCGGTCGAGTAGTACTCGACGATGAATTTGCGCAGCTCAATCGAGAAGGGCAAGTCCTGCAGCATTACGCCCCCGGGCTGACTGAGAATAGCGGTGCTGGAGTGAGTGCCCTCGCCCACGAGAATATTGCCCCGGAACGTTGGGTTGGAAGCACTGAGGCGGTGACGGTCAGGCACATCGGCGATCATCCCGGCGCCGCTGAAAACCGCTTTGTCGCCCCACCACATCTGCAGCCGCACCATCAGGTCGCCATCGAGCAAGCCGCCAATGCAGATCAACACAATCGCACTGTGCGCAGCGATGTAGCCCAACTTGTTGGCCGCCCCCTTGCGCGCCGCGACCATCCATCCCTGCTCTCGCGGCTGCAGCTTGACCCTCCAGCCGCCTTGAGCCAGCGCCTGGCTGAGGACCTGGGCGGCATCCTGAGGTCCCATCGCGAGGGTGGCGTCGGCACGATGGGGGAACGCCCTCAGGCTCTGCTCGCGTATGCCTTCCTTCAAGGTCTTGAGGTCGGCCAGAATTTTGGGCGTATTGCGCGCAATGCAAAGGCTGGTGCTCAGGACCAGAAAAGCCAGGATCAGCAGAAACCACCAGGCGCTGTAGACGGTGAAGAGGTGCAGCTTGCCGAACAACTGCGCCCAAAAGGGGCCAAACTGGTTGACATAGTTGACCGTTGGCTCGCCCTGCTTGATCACCGTCCCGATCACCGAGGCGATGCAGATGACCGTCAGCAGGGAAATCGCAAAGCGCATCGAGGACAGCAGCTCAACCAAGCCGCGTCCGGCTCCCGAGGAAGAAAGTCGGCCTGAATCGAGGTCGGTGGCGCTCATGAGACGGTATTCACGGACAGAGAAATCAAGGGGAAAAAGCTGGGTTTTACGGCCAATAAAAAAGCGGGCCTTTCAGTTAGAAAGACCCGCCTTTTTGTCATGCATGTTTCTCAGGCGAGGCAACCCGGATCCACCCAGGCTGCGAGAACTGTAACTGTCTTGGAGGGGTCTTGACCAGCGCGGCAAGCAAAGACCTTAGGACCAAGAGGTCGGCGATTGAACTGAGCGTCAGCGCAGGCCAGCCACATAATCGGCCAAGGCCTTGATCTCGCGGTCGTTGAGCTTGGCCGCGATCTGCGTCATCTGCAAGCTGTTGCCGCGTGAACCGTCTCGGTACGCCGCCAGCTGAGCGGCGGTGTAATCGGCATGCTGTCCCGCCAAACGGGGATACTGAGCAGGAATACCCGCCCCGCTGGGGCTGTGGCAACCGGCACAGGCAGCGATCTGACGATCCGCTATACCCCCGCGGTAAATACGCTCACCCAAAGCCACCAGTTCCTTGTCCTTGGCAAAGCCGGGCTTGACTTTCTTGCTGGCCAGCCAAAAAGAGATGTTGCGCATGTCCTCATCGGACAGACCAGCGGCCAAGCCTTGCATGATGGCATTCTTGCGAACGCCCGACTTGAACTCCTTGAGTTGCTTGACCAGATACTCTGGGTGCTGCTGAGCCAACTTGGGGTTGACCGGAGAACCGGAATTACCGTCAGCGCCGTGGCAAGCCGCACACTGGGCAGCGTACTTGGCCTCGCCCGCCACCAAGTCTGGCTTGGCAGGCGCCTTGGCACCGCTGCCTTGCGCATGGGTCAGGGGGGCGACAGCGGCCAGCAAGGCAGCCAAAATGAGAGAGGCGGGCAGCTTCATAAGACGCTTGGGCTTGAACATGGAGCGAGGTGAAAAGAAGCCGAACGGCAAGGCATTCGACCAAAGCGCCTGATTTTACAATGGTCGCGCAAGCTGTCCTCAGGCACCTGACGGGATAACCAGTCGATCGGGATGGCCGCAATCGCGGCGCTCTGCCTCCAGCACCCAACCCGACGTCCACCATGACCCTCCCCCCCGCCGGAACCCTTGATGCCAAAGTGGCTTTGGGATGGCTGCACACCGCGCGCTTTCTGACCACCGCACCACAGCTCGAGCATCTGCCGAACCTGCAGGTGCCCGAGCTTGCCTTCGTCGGCCGCTCCAATGCGGGTAAATCCACCTGCATCAACACCCTGACCCAGCAAAACCGGCTCGCGTTTGCCTCCAAGACCCCGGGGCGCACGCAGAGCATCAACCTATTCGCCCTGGGCAAGCAAGGGCTGACCGATGCAATCTTGGCCGACCTGCCCGGCTATGGTTACGCCGCCGTCCCCAAGCAGGCCAAGCTGCGTTGGCAGCAGGTGATGGCTCACTACCTGATGACGCGAGCGAACCTTCGCGCGGTGGTGCTCCTGTGCGATCCCCGGCAGGGCTTGACCGAGCTCGACGAAATTCTGCTCGACGTCATACGCCCGCGCATCAGCCAGGGGCTTCACCTGCTGGTGCTGCTCACCAAGGCAGACAAGCTCACCCGTAGTCAGGCCGAAAAGGCGCTGTCCATCGCAAGATTACAGACCGGTGGCGGGCGGGCTCAGCTGTTCTCGGCCCTCAAGCGGCAGGGGGTCGAGGAAGCAGCTCAAGTGCTTTGGCACTGGACCCACGAGCAAGCACCGGCGATCAGCGCCGAGGCTGCCGGGCCCTCAGCACCCTGAGTTCGCCGCAAACCCGGTCATGTCCATCGTCGAGACGCTGACCATCGAACTGCCCAGCGGCATCCAGCTGGCTTGCCGAGTTGCTGGAGCCGCAGACAGGCCGGCGCTGATGTTTCTGCATGGCTTTCCGGAGGCTGCCTTCATCTGGGACGACTGGCTGCTTCACTTTTCCATGCCTGAGCACGGTGGGTACCGGTGCATCGCGCCCAACCTGCGAGGCTATGCAGGCTCCAGCGCACCCCCGAATGTGGACGCCTACCACCCCCGCCTGCTGGTGCAAGATCTGGTGGAGCTGGCGCAGATCGTCTCTGAAGGACCGCTCGCAGGTCTGATCGCGCATGACTGGGGGGGTGCCATCGCCTGGAACCTGGCCAGCCTCGAGCCCCAAAGGATCGAGCGGCTGGTCATCATCAATGCCCCCCACCCAGCCAGCTTTGTTCGCGAACTCGCCCACTCGCCCGCGCAGCAGGCTGCCAGCCAATACATGAACTTTCTGGCCCGCAGCGATGCGCCGCAGAGGCTGAAGGAAAACGATTACCGACGCCTGTGGGCGCTTTTTGAAGGGATGGGCACCTGCAGGGAAGCGTCCTGGCTGAGCGAGGCGCTGCGCGAGCGCTATCGTCAGGTCTGGGCAGCCGGTCTGCACGGCCCCTGCGCGTACTACGCGGCCAGCCCCTTGCGTCCAGGCTCTGCACAGACCCTGGAATCAGCCAGCCGAGCGCTGGCTGCCCTGCCTTCGGTGCGCGCCCCGACCCAGGTCATTTGGGGCCTGAACGACAGCGCGCTGCTGCCGGGTCTGCTAGACGGTCTGGATCAGTGGGTGCCCAATCTGCGTGTGCACCGGATCGAGAAGGCCACGCACTGGGTGATACACGAACGACCCCGGGAGCTGATGAATCTCGTAGAGAGATTTCTACAAGAAGCAAGGGTCAGTAGACCGGGGGATGCCCGGGCGGCCGACTCTTGAAACGTCGGTGCACCCAGTAGTACTGGGCCGGCATGCTCAGCACCAGCGTCTCCAATAACTGGTTGCCACGAGCGGTGTCCGTCTGCAGATCACCGCTGGGATAGTTCTCCCAGGCCGGCATGATCTCGATGTCATAGCCCTGGGACGTCATGCGGGGCACCACTGCCATCACCTTGGCCTTGCCCAGCCGGGCAAATCGGGGCACCGAAGGGACCGTGGCCGCGGGCACACCAAAAAAAGGCACAAAAACTGAACCATCGGGACCAAAGTCCATATCCGGGAGCAGATAGAGCACCTGTCCGCTGCGCAGACCGGCGACATTGGCCTTGATTCCGTCGGTGCGTTGAAAAAGCTGCACTCGCCCCCAGCGCAAACGGCCCGCCTTGATCCATTCATCCACCTGCCGGTTGGCCTGCGGTGTGTAGATCGAGGTGAACTCGCGCGGGATGTTCATGTTGATGGCCGTCGCTGCCGCATCCAGCCCATAAAAATGAGGGCAAAACACGATGCTGGGGTCCAGCCCATCGAATTCGTGCAAGGCCCCATGCAGGTGCAGCCGTCGGCGCAGCAAGGACTCCGGGGCATGCCAAAGCCAGCCCCGGTCCAGCCAGGATTGCGCCAAATAAATGAAGCTGCGAATCGCCACGGCTCGACGCCGAGCCTGGGACCATTGAGGAAAACACAAACCCAGATTGACCATTGCAATGCGGCGTCGCGATCCGACCAGGACATAGAGCAACAAGCCCAACACCGCACCCAGAGCGCGCAGACACGGCAAGGGCCATCGGGCCAAGGCGCGCATGAGCGCCAGGCCCAGACGCGTCACGAACTGGCCCTTTGCGCTCATGCACCGGCGGCGGTCGAAGCCGCCTCCCGCCTTGGCTGCTTGTATCGCGCATAAGCCCACAGGTACTGCCCCGGCAGGCTGAGGATCAGGGCCTCATTGGCCTGGTTGACCAGCGTTACCGCACGCAGCAAATCGGGTGCCGGCGTGCTGTCCAGACCCTCCACCGGGGGCAGAAATCGCAAGTCATAGCCTCTGCCTGCGGGCAAGCGCTCGGTGCGAACTGGCACTAGCGCGGCGCCGCTTTGCAGTGCCAACTTGGCCGCCAGGGTCATGCTGTAGGCCGGTTTGCCAAAAAAAGGCGCCCAAAGCCCCCAGCCATCGGGCGGCACCTGATCGGTAAGCAAAGCCACCGATCCGCCGCTGCGCAGCGCCTTGAGCATCTGACGGATACCGGCCAAGCTGGCCGGGGCCATGGCCAGGCCCGGCCGTTGTCGGCTGGCCAGCATCAGGCGGGCCAGCCAAGGCTGCCTGGATGGGCGGTAGAGCGCGGTCACCGGCCCATAAAGTTCGGCCAGAGCCTGCGGCGCGAGCTCAAAGCTGCCGCAATGAGCCGAGAAGAAAATCACCCCACGGCCCTGGGCGCGTAGCTGATCGACGATCTGACGGTCGTGGATCTGCACCTCCGGCAGGCAGCTTTCATGATGGGGTCTGAGCCAAAGTCGCGGCAATTCAGCCACCAGACGCCCCGCGTCGGCAATGGCAGGCCGCGCCTGCGCAAAAGTCAGCCCGGCCTGAGCCACCTGCGCGCGGAAATTGCGGCGATAGGCCGGCGAGCAACACCAGACGAACCAGCCGAGCAAGGCGCCGAGGGCATGCAGTGCCGGCAGCGGCCAAACGGAAAAGAAGCGAAACACCAGAAGCATGGATCGGGACAGCGGACCGGTCAGGGGTCGACAAGTGTAGAAGGGAGTCTGCCCCGGGCAGTCCGACCCCCACGCACCTGCCGTGCCTTGGCTATACTTGCCGGGTCGCTGAGTTATTGAACTACTTGCAGGGCGACGTTAAATCCAACTGCTAAAGCGTTCGCCGAGACTCCCCAGCCGGCAACGCGCCGAGCAACCATTTGTGGAGTTTCATTTCATGGCGAACGACTATCTTTTCACCTCGGAATCCGTTTCTGAAGGCCATCCCGACAAAGTGGCTGACCAGATCTCCGATGCCATCCTCGATGCGATCTTCAAGCAAGATCCGCGTTCGCGCGTAGCCGCCGAAACGCTGTGCAACACCGGGCTGGTGGTGCTGGCCGGTGAGATCACCACCAATGCGCATGTGGACTACATCCAGATCGCGCGTGACACCATCAAACGCATTGGCTACGACAACACCGAATACGGCATCGACTACAAGGGCTGCGCGGTGATGGTCTGCTATGACAAGCAGTCCAACGACATCGCCCAGGGCGTCGATCACGCCAGCGACGACCACCTCAATACCGGCGCGGGTGACCAAGGCCTTATGTTTGGCTTCGCCTGTGACGAGACACCCGAGCTGATGCCGGCTGCGATCTACTATGCCCACCGTCTGGTTGAACGCCAGGCCCAGTTGCGCAAAGACGGCCGCCTGCCCTTCCTGCGCCCCGATGCCAAGAGCCAGGTCACTCTGCGCTATGTGGACGGCAAGCCCCATTCCATCGATACCGTGGTGCTGTCCACCCAGCACGCGCCCGAGTACAGCCTGGGCAACCGCATGACCGATGCCTTCTACGAGGCCGTGCGCGAGGAAATCATCAAGCCGGTGCTGCCCCAGGAGTGGCTGACGGCCGACACCAAGTACCTGATCAACCCGACCGGCCGCTTCGTCGTGGGCGGCCCGCAGGGCGACTGCGGCCTGACCGGGCGCAAGATCATCGTCGACACCTACGGCGGCGCCTGCCCGCATGGCGGCGGTGCCTTCTCGGGCAAGGATCCGTCCAAGGTTGACCGTTCGGCCGCCTATGCCGCGCGTTATGTGGCCAAGAACGTGGTGGCCGCAGGACTGGCGCGCCGGTGCCAGGTTCAGGTCGCCTACGCCATCGGCGTGGCGCGCCCGATGAACGTCACCGTCTCCACCGAAGGCACGGGCGTCATTCCTGACGAGAAGATCGCCGCCCTGGTGAATGAGCACTTCGACCTGCGCCCCAAGGGCATCATCCAGATGCTGGATCTGCTGCGTCCGATCTATGAAAAGACCGCCGCCTACGGTCACTTCGGCCGAGACGAGCCGGAGTTCAGCTGGGAGCGCACCGACAAGGCTCAGGCGCTGCGGTCGGCTGCCGGGCTCTGAAGCTGCGCGTCCAGATACTGCTGCACCTTGAGGGCGGCCTGATGCCGGATGGCTGGGCTGTAAAACAGGCTGTCCTGGCCGCACTCAAGCTGTTTAAGCTGGGCAGCCGACAGGCTGACCCTCCGGGCAAGCACAGCCAGATCCAGACCCGCAGCCTGGCGCAGAGACCTGAGTTCGTCTGATGAGATATCCGTAGGCATATCGAGTCGCCCCAGCCTTGACTGAACTGACGACTTTGCCAATGGCAGCGCCGCCACTTGAGGTATCGGCACGAAGGTCCGCCCATTGAGCTGCGCATGGCCGGAGGTGGCCGGGCGGGAGTCCGTCGTCACGGGCCGCGGCACCCTGAGCTCCGATCCCTGTCGGAAGGCCAGAGCTATTTATGAGTTTCTTGGTAATCATTTAAATCACAAAATGCAGCTTAAATAATTCCAAAGAACTCTTTATCGGATTTCCCTTCCGGTCCTGGAGGTCACCTCAAGGCCTCTTGAAAAACGAACAAGCCGGCCTTATCATTAGCACTCGACGGAGATGAGTGCTAACAACCGCCTCCGTGGTGCTTTGGTAAGGCGTTCGCCCCCTCTTACAGGGCGAGCACCGATGTTCAACAAAAACCTCTTAATCGGAGATCCAATGAAGCTTCGCCCTCTGCACGATCGCGTGATCGTCAAGCGCATCGAAAACGAAACCAAGACCGCCTCCGGCATCGTCATTCCTGACAGCGCCGCAGAAAAGCCCGACCAGGGCGAAATCCTGGCTGTCGGCCCTGGCAAAGCCAATGACAAAGGCGAAGTCAAGGCCTTGGGCGTGAAGGTCGGCGACCGCGTTCTCTTTGGCAAATACAGCGGTCAGACCGTCAAAGTCGACGGCGACGAGCTGCTGGTCATGAAAGAAGAAGACCTCTTCGCCGTGGTCGAAACCAAGTAATTTTGAGACCAAGGGATGTACAGCGGCACTTGCTCTGTCCCCCACTGATCAAGATATTTTTGAACTGAATCTGGAGAATTTAAATGGCAGCAAAAGACGTGGTTTTCGGCGGTGACGCCCGCGCCCGCATGGTCGAGGGTGTGAACATTCTCGCCAATGCAGTGAAAGTGACCCTGGGCCCCAAAGGTCGCAATGTGGTGCTCGAGCGCTCCTTCGGCGCCCCCACCGTGACCAAAGACGGTGTATCCGTGGCCAAGGAGATCGAGCTCAAGGACAAGTTGCAAAACATGGGTGCGCAAATGGTCAAGGAAGTGGCTTCCAAGACCAGCGACAACGCTGGCGACGGCACCACCACCGCCACCGTGCTGGCCCAGGCCATCGTGCGCGAAGGCATGAAGTATGTGGCCGCCGGCATGAACCCGATGGACTTGAAGCGTGGCATCGACAAAGCCGTGACCGCCCTGGTCGAGCAGCTGAAGAAGGCTTCCAAGCCCACCACCACCTCCAAGGAAATTGCTCAGGTCGGCTCGATTTCGGCCAACAGCGACTCCAGCATTGGCGACATCATTGCCAAAGCCATGGACAAGGTAGGCAAGGAAGGCGTGATCACCGTCGAGGACGGCAAGTCGCTCGAAAACGAGCTCGACATCGTCGAAGGCATGCAGTTTGACCGCGGCTACCTCTCGCCCTACTTCATCAACAACCCCGAGAAGCAGGCCGCCCTGCTGGACAACCCCTTCGTGCTGCTCTATGACAAGAAGATCAGCAACATCCGCGACCTGCTGCCCACGCTGGAGCAAGTGGCCAAGGCCAGCCGTCCGCTGCTGATCATTGCAGAAGACGTTGAGGGCGAGGCCCTGGCTACGCTGGTGGTCAACACCCTGCGCGGCATCCTCAAAGTGGTGGCCGTCAAGGCTCCCGGCTTTGGCGATCGTCGCAAGGCCATGCTGGAAGACATCGCCATCCTGACCGGTGGCAAGGTCATCGCTGAAGAAGTGGGCCTGACCCTCGAGAAGGTGACTCTGGCCGACCTCGGCCAAGCCAAGCGCATCGAAGTGGCCAAGGAAAACACCACCATCATCGACGGTGCTGGCGCTGCCGCTGACATCGAGGCTCGCGTCAAGCAGATCCGCATCCAAATTGAGGAAGCCACCAGCGACTACGACCGCGAGAAGCTGCAAGAGCGCGTGGCCAAGCTGGCCGGCGGTGTGGCCGTCATCAAGGTCGGTGCTGCCACCGAAGTCGAGATGAAGGAAAAGAAAGCCCGCGTGGAAGATGCCCTGCACGCCACCCGCGCTGCGGTGGAAGAAGGCATTGTGGCCGGTGGCGGCGTGGCGCTGCTGCGCGCCAAGCAGGCTGCCGGCACCATCAAAGGTGACAACGCGGACCAAGACGCCGGCATCAAGCTGGTGCTCAAGGCCATCGAGTCGCCCCTGCGCGAGATCGTCTACAACGCCGGCGGCGAAGCCAGCGTGGTGGTCAATGCAGTGCTGGCCGGCAAAGGCAACTACGGCTTCAACGCGGCCAACGATACCTATGGCGACATGATCGAGATGGGCATTTTGGATCCCACCAAAGTGACTCGCACGGCGCTGCAAAACGCCGCTTCCGTGGCCAGCCTGATGCTGACTACTGAGGCCATGGTGGCCGAGGCCCCGAAAGACGAGGCACCGGCCGGCGGCGGCATGCCCGGTGGCGGTATGGGTGGCATGGGTGGTATGGGCGACATGGGCATGTAATCAACCCTGTCGCTGCGATCAGGGCGCTTCGGTGCCCTGTCCAAGCCCCCGAAACCCCGCAAGGCGAGCGCCTCGCGGGGTTTTTTATGGTCTGGCCTCTTCACACCGCATATCAGCGGTAGCCGCAGGCTGCTTCTGCATGAAGGCTGCGAGCACTGACCATCGGTGCCCACGGGCAGCCTGCTACACGCCTGCAGGCCCTGGATTGACTGCCGCATAACGCGCGAACACGCGCGTGCTGCCATCGCGCTGAACCAGCAGGACCTGATAGGCATCGCGCCGACCCTTGTACACAGGTCCATCCATGCCTGGGCTGCCTATGGGCATGCCCGGAACGGCCAGGCCCAGTGCAGCAGGTCGCTCACGCAAGAGCCGCTGGATATCGCTGGCCGGCACATGACCCTCTATAACGTAGCCCCCCACCATGGCGGTGTGGCAAGAGCCCAGCTTTTCAGGCATCCCCAGACGCTTGCGGGCCGCCGTGTTGCCCACATCGTGAATCTCGGCCTTGAAACCGTTGGATCGCAGATGCTCCACCCATTCTTGGCAACAACCGCACTGGGGGTCCTTCCATACCTGGATTGCCTGTGAAGCGCTGGCGCCCTGGGCCGATAAGGACGGCGCCACCAGCGCAAGGCCAAGCGCAGCCAAAACGGGTCGTCTTTGCATGAAAGTTTCCTCAAGAGTTTGCATTGAACCGTAATAGGGACATCATGCCTGCGCGAAAATATCCCGGGCTCACTTAGGTGCATTCACTCCCCGCCCCAAGGCAGCTCCGGCAGCAGCCAACTCTTGCGTAAGGACTCACCCGCGCAAACGCTTCACCAGCGCGGCGGTCGACGAGTCCAGGCCCGAAACGTCCCCGCTGCGCAAACGCGGCTCCAAGTCGACGGCCAGTCGCTTGCCCAATTCCACGCCCCACTGGTCAAAGCTGTTAAGGCCCCAGATCGATCCGCTGGTGAAGACGCGGTGCTCCTGCAAGGCGATCAGCGCACCAAGACTGGCGGGATCGAGGCGATCGAGTACCCAAGTGGTGCTGGGTCGATTACCCGGAAAGTGACGATGCCCACCCTCATCCAGACGGCCGACCATCAAGGCCTGTGATTGGGCCAGCGCATTGGCGAGCAGCTGGCGGTGGTGTTCGGGCCATTCGTGCGAAGCTTGTCTGACCAGAATGAACTCAACCGGAACCACGCTAGTGCCCTGGTGCAGCATCTGAAAAAAAGCATGCTGTCCGTTAGTGCCCGTCTCGCCCCAAATGACCGGAGCGGTCTCAAAGGGCAGCGCCTGACCCAAGTGATCCACCCGCTTACCGTTGCTTTCCATTTCCAACTGCTGCAGATAGGCGGGCCAGCGCGCCAGACGGCTGTCATAGGGCGCGATGCAACGAGATGCCAAACCATGGAAGTTGCGATACCAGATGTCCAACAGACCTAATCGGATAGGCAAATTGCGGGACAAGGGTGCCAAGCGAAAGTGTTCGTCCATCGCATGGGCGCCCGCAAGCAATTGGCGCCAGGCCGTCGCCCCAATGGAAATGGCCACGGGCAGACCGATGGCCGACATCAGGGAATAACGCCCGCCCACCCAGTCCTCAAAACCGAAACAGGCGCCCACGCCGAACTCGGCTGCTGCCTGAAGATTCGTCGTGAGTGCAATGAAATGTTGGGGCATCCGCTCGGCAGCAGCCGTGCCGACCTGCGCCTCAAACCATTGCCGCGCCGCACGGGCATTGGTCATGGTCTCGACCGTTGTGAAGGTTTTGGAGGCGATCAAGAAAACGGTGTTGTGCGCCCGCAAGCCCGACAGCACCGAAGCAAGCTGATGACCGTCAACGTTGGAGACAAAATGAAATCGTTTGCCGGTGATGCCAAACTCTTTCAAGGCCTCTACCGCCATGCTGGGGCCAAGATCAGAGCCGCCGATGCCTATGTGGACGACATCGGTGATCGTGGGATCGGCACGCAAGCCTTCGGCGCAGGTGAGCATGGCCTCCAGAGAATCCTGCACCCCCGCCCAATCGGCGGCCCATGCAGCGTTTTGTTCTTTTGAAGGCTGGCGCAGCAAAAAATGCATGACCCGACGTTGCTCGGTGCTGTTGATCTGCTCGCCGGCAAACATCGCATCGCGATGAGCGGCCAGGCCGCACTGCTCGGCCAATTCGAACAGCAAGGATTCGGTTTTCTCATCTATCCAGTTCTTCGACAGATCCACGAACACCTGGGGGGCCTGCTGACTCAGATGTTCAAACCGCGCAGGGTCTTGAAGAAAAGCTTGCCGCAAGTCGAAGGAACGCCCCGAGCGATCCCATAGCGACTTGAGCTGCGCCCACGCCGGTGTGCGATCACAGCGAATCGTTGCCCGCTCAGCCATTCAAGCCGCCTGCACAAGCTGCTCGAGTGCCACCGCATCGGCAACAAAAGCGCGAATGCCCTCAGCCAGCTTCTCGGTGGCCATTGCATCCTGGTTCAAGGCCAAGCGAAAACCCGCCTCGTCCAGATGAACCGCTGGCAGCTGCATCTCACGCGCCGCCGCTGGGTCGAGGGCACGCTCCACCGGCACCGAGCTTTCGGACAGCTGTGCCAGCAACTCCGGGCTGATGGTCAGCAAGTCACAGCCGGCCAGAGCGAGCACTTGGCCCACGTTGCGAAAGCTCGCTCCCATCACTTCGGTACGTATGCCCCATCGCTTGTAGTAATTGAAGATCTGACGCACCGACTGCACCCCGGGGTCCCGATCGCCTGCATGGTCGGCCTCGACCCAGGCATGACCCAACGCCTTTTTGTGCCAGTCATAGATGCGCCCGACAAAGGGCGAGATCAGTTGCACCCCCGCCTGTCCGCACACCACGGCCTGACAAAAGGAAAACAACAGGGTTAGATTGGTGCGTATGCCTCGCTGCTCTAGCTCGCGTGCAGCCGCCATGCCTTCCCATGTGGACGCGATCTTGATCAGCACTCGTTCACGAGCAATGCCCTCGGCCTGATAAAGCGCCACGATCCGCTCGGCCCGCTGCACCGTGGCATTGACATCAAAACTCAGACGCGCATCGACCTCTGTGGACACCCGCCCTGGAATCAAGGCCAGGATTTCGCAACCGAAGCGCACCAGCAGTCGGTCGATCAAACGCTCCATCGGCTCCGCACGATGAGCCCGAACCAGTTGCTCCACCAGAGGCTGGTAATCCGGTTTCTTCACCGCCTTGAGGATCAAGGACGGATTGGTGGTTGCATCCTGAGGCTGGAACTGGCCCAGCTGCTTGAAATCCCCGGTGTCTGCGACCACCGTGGTGTATTGCTTGAGTGCTTCAAGTTGATTCATGGCCCTGATTATCGGCCCGGGCAGGCGCTGCGGCACAGCTCGGCGGCTGACGCCCCTGCCGCGTTGACCCGCGAGTCGAGCCGGCCCTCTCAATTGGTAACCAAGTTACACTCAGGAGGTCACCATGCTCGATCGAATCAAAGCCTGCCTGCCCTCACTAGCGCCCGCAGAGCAGCGCGTGGCACAACTGGTGCTGGAAGATCCTACCGCCTTTGCACGCCAGCCGATCAGCGAACTGGCTTTGCAGTCACGGGTGAGCAAGCCCACCGTGGTGCGGTTTTGCCGCAGCCTGGGCTACGACGGTCTGGCCGACTTCAAACTCAAACTGGCCGGCAGTGTGCGGGAGGGAGTCCCCTTCATCCATCGCGCCGTCGACAGCGATGACAAAGTCAGCGATGTGGCAGTCAAGGTGATCGACAACACCGTGGCCGCCTTCCTGAAGTACCGCAATGATGCGAGCACCCATGCCATCGGACGGGCGGTCGATGCCTTGTCGGCAGCCTGTCATCAGCATCGTCGTATCGAATTCATCGGTGCCGGTAACTCTGGCATCGTGGCCCAGGATGCGCAGCACAAGTTCTTCCGACTCGGCGTGCACACGGTTTCACACAGCGACGGGCACATGCAGGTCATGAGCGCCTCGCTCCTTCGGCAGGGAGACTGCCTGGTGGTCATTTCCAACTCGGGCCGCACCCGCGACCTGATGGACGCTGCAGACATTGCGCGAAGCAAGGGAGCTACGGTGATCATCATTACGGCCAGCGGCTCTCCCCTGGCTTCGGCCGGCGACATCCATCTGGCCGCGGACCATCCGGAAGGCTATGACCGCTACAGCCCCATGGTCTCGCGCCTGCTGCATCTGACGATCATCGACATCCTGGCCACCAGCGTCGCGCTGCGGCTCGATGGCCAGATGCTGCAACCCCTGCTTCAGGACATGAAGGAAAAACTGCTCAGCAAGCGTTACACCTGAGCCAGGGGAACTCTCAAAGCCAACCCTCGCCGCGAGGGCGCGGCTCTGACAGGCTCCTGTTCGTCCTAAAGGGAATCGTTGAAGGCAGTGAGAGAGCGCCGTGCTCGACGCGATTGCAGCGCCGGCTTCGCCTTGCGCAAACCAAATGCGAGTCAGCGCGCCCAGCGAAGCGACACCGGCCCGTACCAGGCGCGTACCGAACCGCCGGTGTTGTCGCTGTCGGTCATGATGCCAACGGCCATCAGTCGGCCCGGCGCTTCGCCAAAAGCACGCTCAAAGTCAGCCCGCACATCGCGCTCATAGTCCAGCCAGCGGTTAAGCCCAGCCGGGCCAGACTGGATCACCATCTTGCGAATGCGGTCCGTACGCCGACTGCTGACCACACTCCCCACCGGCAACTGATTGGACCAGACATACATGAGAGTGGCATAGGGCATGTCCTCGCCGGTGAGCGAACGGGCCAGATCCGACAGCATGAGGTCTCGGGGAGACAGGCGCGATCGATCCCCATCAAAGGTCAGGACAATACGCACCGGGGAATCGCTGCGGGCGCTGTCTTGCAAATCCGCCTGTTCCAGCAGGGCGGCGACTTTCCATGAAAACCGAAGCCCCTCGATCGGCGCCGACTGGGTGTGCACCACTTGGCGCATGGCACTGATGGCCGCATCGGATCGGACCGCCATGGCCGGCCGGCCCTCACGCCAGACAAACTGATAGCGGTTCTTGCGCTTGCCCGGGAAACTCTGGTGCTGCCACAGACTCTGCACCGCTGGCGACGCCCCGGAATCATCGGCGCGGCCCGCTTGCTCCCAAGCGGTGGGCTCAGTCGGCGCGTCCGCCCTAGGCGCAAAGGCGCAACCCACTGCGCCTAGGCCAACCAGGCAGAGTCCAAAAAGCCGCCGCGGAAAAGCGGGAATAACCATGGTCCTTATCGTGCCACAAGGAGATCAAAAAAGGACATCAAGCGCCGAACAAATCGCCCGCGCCCGACTGGCGGGCCGCCGGCAGCGCCAGGCCCAAGTGACGGTAGGCGGCCGTAGTGGCAATCCGGCCCCGCGGCGTGCGTTGCAGATAGCCTTGTTGAATCAGATAGGGCTCGATCACATCCTCGATCGTGCCCGCCTCCTCGCCAATGCTCGCTGCAATATTGTCCAGCCCGACCGGCCCCCCGTCGAAACGGTGGATCACCGCCTCGAGCAATTTGCGGTCCATGATGTCAAAACCCTGCGGATCCACATCCAGCATGGCCAGGGCCTTGTTGGCAATCTCCAAGGTGATGGTGCCATCGCCTTTGACCTGCGCATAGTCGCGCACCCGGCGCAAGAGTCGATTGGCGATGCGAGGAGTACCACGGCAGCGCCGCGCAATTTCCATCGCGCCCTGCTCAACAATCGGCGCCTGCAACAGGCCAGCGCTGCGGCGTACGATTTGCACCAGTTCCTCGGGGGTGTAGAACTCCAAGCGCGCCACGATACCGAAGCGATCACGCAGGGGATTGGTCAACATGCCCGCCCGCGTAGTGGCGCCCACCAGGGTAAAAGGCTGCAGGTCAAGCTTGATGCTGCGCGCCGCGGGCCCCTCACCGATCATGATGTCGATTTGGTAGTCCTCAAGCGCGGGATAGAGGATTTCCTCCACTACGGGTGAGAGGCGATGAATCTCGTCGATGAACAGCACATCGTTTTTTTCCAGATTGGTCAGCAAGGCCGCCAGATCCTTGGGCTTTTCCAGCACCGGTCCACTGGTCTGCCGCAAGTTCACACCCAACTCATGCGCGACGATGTGCGACAGCGTGGTCTTGCCCAGGCCGGGAGGACCGAACAGCAGCACATGGTCAAGCGCCTCACCGCGCTGCCTTGCTGCCCCAATGAAAATCTCCAACTGCTCACGCGCTTTGGCCTGACCGATGTATTCGTCAAGCAACTTGGGCCGCAGCGCTCGCTCCAGGGCCTCCTCATGGGGCGAGGCAGTGGCGCTGGAGACGACCCGCGGAGGCGACGAAAACTCATCGGTATGGATGCTCATATCGCCCAACCCTACCTGGCCAAGGCCTTCAAGGCCAGCTTGATGCCCTCGCTGACCGCCACATCGCGTGGCAAGGACTTGAGCGCCAGAGCCGCCTCCTTATCGCTATAGCCCAAGGCCAGCAGCGCCTGCCCGATATCTCCGAAGGCATCGCCCGGCGCGGCCGGCGCAAGGCCCGCGTCTGGACCGAGCTTGCCCTTGAGCTCCAGAAGAAGTCGCTCCGCAGTCTTCTTGCCAATACCCGGCACCTTGGTCAGGCGCACGCTGTCCTGCGCGGCAACCGCCAAGCAGAGGTCTTCAACGCTCATGCCACTGAGGACGGCCAACGCCGTTCGTGGGCCAACGCCTGAAATGCGGATGAGTTGACGAAAGGCTGAGCGTTCGGCAGCCGTGCCAAAGCCGAAAAGAATCTGGGCATCCTCGCGTACGACGAAATGCGTGAGCAAGCTCACCCGACCACCGACGGCGGGCAGGTTGTAGAAGGTGCTCATGGGCACCAGGACCTCATAGGCCAAGCCCTGGCAGTCCACCAGTACCTCCGGAGGATTTTTCTCGAGCAACTCACCGGTGATGCGACCAATCATGGGCAAATCTTATCAGTGCCCTGCCGATCGAAGCCGAGCCGTGACCGCTGACACCTCGACCGGCAAACCAAGGACAATCACCGGAACCCCTCCGTTCCCCTCCGAGACAAACTCCTTGATCCTGCGCCACACTTTCACGCCGCTGAACAACGCCCGCCTGGACCATCTCTGCGGACCCACCGACGCTCACCTGCGCAGCATCGAGCAAGCGCTTGATGTACGAATTGCACACCGTTTCGAGCAATTCAAGGTCGAAGGACGCAAGGCGAAGGCCGAGCAAGCCCTGGAAGTGCTGCAGGCTCTCTACGAGCTGGCGGTGCGGCCCATCCCCCAGGAACAGGTGCAACTGATGCTGGCCGGTGACCCTGGCCTGCCCAGCGACGGCAACGCGTCCCCGACGTTGAGCACACGCCGTTCGGACCTGCGGCCGCGCACCAGCAACCAAGCGGCCTACCTGGACCATATCTCCCAGCATGACATCACCTTTGGGATTGGTCCGGCCGGTACTGGCAAAACATACCTGGCTGTGGCTTGCGCAGTCGACGCGCTGGAACGCCAGAGTGTGCAGCGCATCGTACTGACCCGACCGGCAGTGGAGGCCGGCGAGCGCCTGGGGTTCCTACCGGGCGATCTGTCGCAAAAAGTCGATCCCTATCTGCGCCCGCTCTACGATGCCCTCTACGAATTGATGGGATTTGACCGAGTGCAGAAAGCCTTTGAGCGCCAGCAAATCGAGGTCGCTCCCCTGGCCTTCATGCGCGGACGCACGCTTAACCATGCCTTCGTTATCCTCGATGAGGCCCAAAACACCACACCCGAACAGATGAAGATGTTTTTAACCCGCATCGGCTTTGGCAGCAAAGCGGTGGTCACCGGCGATGTCAGCCAGATCGACCTGCCGACCCACCAGACCAGCGGACTGATCCATGCCGAGCGAGTGTTGCGTCGGGTCAAGGGAATCGCGATCACCCATATGACCAGCGCCGATGTGGTTCGCCATCCGTTGGTGGCTCGTATCGTCGATGCCTATGACCGGGCAGGACAAGCCCAGCGCCCTGCAGCATCAACTCAAGCGCCACGACCATGAACCTGCCCGCCGTGCGCCTATCGCTTCAATTCGGCCCCATCGAACAAGCGGATCGGCATAGGGCTGCCTTAAAGCGAGGGGCTGTCTTGCGAATCTTGCGTCATGCACTGGAAAGCGAAGCCGAGGTCACGGTGCGTGTGGTCGATGCGGATGAAGGCCGGACTCTCAACCGCAGCTATCGCGGCAAGGACTATCCGACCAATATCCTGACTTTTTGCTACAGCAGCCCTCCGCTGCTGGCGGCCGATCTGGTGCTCTGCGCGCCCGTCATTGCCCAGGAAGCCAGGCAACAAGGCAAGACGCTGGCTCGCCACTACGCCCACCTGTTGGTCCATGGCGCCCTGCACGCGCAAGGCTGGGATCATGAGGAGACTGGACAGGCACAGGCCATGGAAGCGCAGGAAGTCAAGATACTCAGAGGTCTAGGCTGGCCGAGCCCATATGGGCGGCCAACTCCTTCAGGGCGTCGGCCTGAGTAAAGCGCGGTAGACCCCCACCGACTGACCGCTGGGGCTCGTCTCGCGGCCCTGGCTGGTCGTCACGACAAATGCGCCATCCGGACTGACCGCAAGCCCGACGGCGTACGGATCCACTGCAATTGAATCCAACACCGACCAGGAGGCCAGGTCGATGCGAATCAATCGGGTGTCCAAGTGGACTGCCGCATAAAGGGTTCGCTGGTCCGGCGACAGCTCGATTGTGCGGACCCCTCGGCCTACAGCCAGAATTCGTCCACCCGGGCCAGGTACCCGCTGACCTTGGGCCTGACGCAGGGACGCCAGGAGATCGGGCAAGTTATACCGCCCGACCGCCCCACTCTGATTGCCGCTGACAAAAAAATCCTGCCCATCGCGGCTTACTACCAGATGCCGGGGATTGCCCACGATATCCGTCACCGTACCCAGATACCGGCCCGAGGCAACATCAAACCCAGCCACACCCCCGCCGCCCATGCGCGCCACCAGCACAGTACCGCCATCTGGCGTGTAGACGGTCCCGCGCAAACAGAAACCGCAAAACATGTCCCGATTGCCTTTAATGCCTTCGGTGGGCAGCTTGCGTTCAACCACCCAGTGCGCCGTGTACTTGAAATCCTTGGGATCAGGCGCGCTGATATCGATTACGCCCAAAGTGTTGTCCCCCCAATGCGTCACGACGGCCTGCGTGGACGATGGCGATATGGCCACGTACTTGGGCAAAGGACCGGTAGGCATCACCCGAACAATACGGTCGGTCTGCGTATCGACAATGGCCAGAGCAGAGGGAGAGGAGGCATTGAGATCAAAACTGCGTCGGTAGTAGGGAATCCACAGATAGCGCCCCTCGTGAGAAGTGGCCATCTCCACCGGCTTGCCCAAGAACTGGTTGTAGGAGCCGGGCCTGCCATGGAAATAGGGATAAGCAAAAACCGTGGTCTCGCCCTGAAACAAGGCCGCATCGGCAGGTCCGAACACATGCGAAATCACCGACAGAGGCTTGAGATCGGGAAAGCTGTAGACCAGCGTCTGCCCGCCCTCCAGCGCATTGATATAGAGCTTGGTGCCATCCCGGGAGAACAAAGCGGACTTGGGTGACTGCACTCCGGGATCGTATATGTCGCGATCCATGCCGGTTTTAACCAAGGCCTGAATGCGCGCGTAGCGGGTCAGTCCCGCCTCAGCCCAGCTCCAGCCGGCTGCCGAAAACAAGGTCAAGGCGCAGACCAAGGAATACACGGATCGCATACAGAAAACTCCAAGAATTGAGCCCGTTGGCCCAGTACGGGACCACAACTGAGGGCACCACAATCGAGGGGGCGATGGTAACCGGCCCGCTCAAGGATGGCTCCCCGCGACCTGTGCACACCGAGCCGCCTGCGCCGCAGCGCGCGGCTGCCTCGTGCCAAGGTTTGAGCAGGCGCGACGGGCTTATCTTGAGGCCGCGATCAGAGCAAATCCCTGGGATCATCAAAGTGCGCCTCGACATCGCTGGGCAGCAGCTGTATCGTGGCCCGCAGGCCGGGCACCGCGCTCATCAGGGCCTGCTCTACGCTGGTCCTCAGGGCCGCCGCACGGCCCAAGGTCCAGCCCGCCGGCATGTGCATGTGCAGATCCACAAAGCGGCGCTGGCCCGCCTTGCGCGTAGTGACATGGTCAAAGCGGATGATCACCGCCTCGCCGCGCTTGTGGGCGAAGCCCTCCAGAACCTCATCAATCAGACGCCGCACCTCGGGCTCGAGTGACTCATCCATCAGACCCTGAGAGGATCGCCAGATCAACGCCGCGCCCTCGCGAAGAATATTGAGGGCCACCGCTATTGCGACCCCTGCATCGAGCCAGAGCCAGCCGGTCATCACGACCAGAACGATACCCGCCACCACTGCCAAGGAAGTCCAGACGTCCACGATCAGATGACGGGCATCGGCCTCCAGGGCCAGCGAACGGTGCAGGCGTGAGGCACGCCACATCACCCAGGCCAGCAAGCCATTGAGCGCCGAACTGACCAGCGACAGACCCAAGCCCCAGCCGACGTCCTGCAAAGGCTGCGGATCGACCAGGCGGTGACCAGCCGCCCAGATGATGCCCAGGGCCGCAGCAATGATCAGAACACCCTCGAAGCCGGAAGAAAAATACTCGGCCTTGTGGTGCCCGTAAGGATGCTCCTCATCGGCCGGTCGTGCGGCGATGGTGACCATCGTCAACCCGAACACTGCGCTGGCCAGATTGACCAGCGACTCCATTGCATCGGACAGCAGGCCGACCGAGTCGGTCAGCCACCAGGCCAGCGTCTTGAGTGCGATGGTGACGATGGCCATGGCCACCGAAGCCATCAAGAGGCGCTGCGGGGTCAGCCATGAGGAGAGATCTCTCATGGGAGGCTTTTAGGGCGGATCCTGCGGCCGGGGCTATCGGACAAATGCCCGAGGAAGCCTCAGCTCAGGTGCACCCGGGCAAACTTTCGCTTGCCCACCTGCACCACATAGGTACCAGAACCGAGCTTGAGGCCCTTGTCGCTGACCACGGACGAGTCGATCCGTACGCCACCCCCGTCGATCAGGCGATTGGCCTCGCTGGTCGAGGGAGCCAGGCCCGCTGACTTGAGCAGCGCGGCTATGCCCATGGGAGCCCCCGAGAGGGTGAGCTCATCGATCTGCTCGGGCACTCCACCACGGCTGCGCAGGATGAAATCCTGCTCAGCCGCCTCGGCAGCGGCCACGCTGTGAAAGCGTGCTGTGATCTCCTTGGCCAGCATCACCTTGGCCTGCTTGGGGTTGAGCCCCTCCTCGACTTGCTGGCGCAGCGCGTCGATCTCGGAGAGAGTCTTGAAGGACAGCAGGGTGTACCAGCGCCACATCAGCTCATCAGAGATAGACAGCACCTTGGCGAACATGCGGTTGGCGTCCTCTGTAATCCCGATGTAGTTATTCTTGGACTTGGACATCTTGTCCACGCCATCGAGCCCCTCCAGCAAAGGCATGGTCAGGATGCACTGTGGATCCTGACCATATTCCTGCTGCAGGTGCCGGCCCACCAGCAAATTGAATTTCTGGTCAGTGCCGCCCAACTCCAGATCGCTTTTGAGCGCCACCGAGTCATAGCCCTGCATCAGGGGATAGAGAAACTCATGGACTGAAATCGGGGTGCCGGCCTTGAAGCGGTCGTGAAAGTCGTTGCGCTCCATCATGCGCGCGACGGTGTACTTGGCGGCCAGTTGAATCATGCCGGCAGAGCCCAGCGGTAGCGACCACTCACTGTTGTACCGAATCTCTGTTTTGCTTGGATCCAAAACCAAACTGGCCTGTTGATAGTAGGTTTCGGCGTTGGCCTTGATCTGCTCGGGCGTCAGCGGGGGCCGGGTGCTGTTGCGCCCAGAAGGGTCACCGATCAGGCTGGTGAAGTCACCGATCAGGAAGATCACCTGATGGCCCAGATCCTGCAGTTGCCGCATCTTGTTCAGAACCACCGTATGTCCCAAGTGGATGTCCGGGGCCGTAGGGTCCAACCCAAGTTTGATGCGCAGCGGCTGTCCCCCCTGCTCCGACCGGACCAGCTTGCGCACCCAATCCGACTCGGGAATCAGTTCCTCGCAGCCACGCAGCGTCACCGCCAGTGCGTGGCGGACACTATCAGAGACAGTCAGATCCTGGACAAAGGCTTGATTCATATAGGTTTTAGGGTCAAAAGGAGGGAGTGGGCAAAAGCCGGGAGGCCCCTATAATGATCAGCCCGCCCCGGAGTGGATCCGAGCCCGACATTTTAGGGTCTCGGTGTCCTTAAGACGAACCGGCACGCGAACCTTATTGAACGTCAGCCTTGAAACTGCAGCACCTGTCAGTACCGTTGGCCCAAGGGCTCCACTTGCTCGCGCAGCATCCCCGCCGCGTCATGGGCGGCTTGGGTGCGCTCTTGCTCGGCACAGCGGTCACCGCATTCGGAGTTGCGCCTCTGGCCCCTGATGCGGCCGATCTGCCTGTTCGCGAGGTGGTCGAGACGGTCCAGCCCTTGGCGCTATCACCGCAGTCCGAGGCCCTGCTGAACCACCGCTTCCAGCTCTTTCGCACCGAGGTCACCCGCTCTACTGATACGGCCGATAGCTTGCTGAGCCGCATGGGGATCGTTGACCCGGCGGCCGCAGCCTTCCTGCGCAAAGATGCCTCGGCTCGCCAGCATATCTTCGGACGTGGAGCGCGCACAGTGACAGCTGAGGCCGATGACGATCAGCGGCTGCTGCGCCTGAGCCTGCGCTGGGCCACCGAAGACGACCACTTCTTCAAGCGACTGGTTGTGGAGCGCCAGGGTCAGAGTTTCATCTCCAGAGTGGAGTCGGACCGTTACACGCGCTCGACCCGTATCGCCGCTGGCCCCATCACGAAGTCACTGCCATCCTCGGTGGAGAAGGCAGGGCTGGACGACGCGCTGGCCCGACAACTGCGGAACATATTTGGCGAGGCCATGGATCTGGAAGCCAATACCCGCAAAGGCGACCGGTTCAGCGTCTATTACGAGGTATTGGAAGCAGACGGAGAGCCTTTGCGCGATGGCCGCGTGCTGGCAGCCGAATTGGTCTACGGGGGTCGCTCCATGCAGGCCATGTGGTTCCGGGACGAAAGCCGTCAGGGCAATGACCGGTCAGAGTCCAGAGGGGCCTACTACAGCATGGACGGACGGGGTCTTCGCAAAGGCTATCTTGCCCCGCTGGAGTCCGGACGCGTCACCAGCGGATTTTCCATGCGCCTGAACCCGGTCCTCAACAGGGTTCAAGCCCACCAAGGCATCGATTTTGCCGCCCCGACGGGCACACCGGTCCGAGCGGTGGGCGACGGTGTGGTGGATTTCGCTGGTTGGCAAAACGGCTATGGCAATGTGGTGTTCATTGAGCACAGCCGCGGGCACACCACGGTCTACGCGCACCTGAGTTCCATGACGGTTACTCGCGGGCAGCGGGTGAGCCAGGGCCAGCATATCGGCGGCGTAGGCGCCACAGGCTGGGCAACCGGCCCGCACTTGCATTTTGAGTTCCGGGTCAATGGCGTACACAAAGACCCCAATCTGATGGCCTCCAGCAGTGGTAGTGCCCCGGTGCCTGCAGCTTCCATGGGGGCCTTCAGACAAAAGGCCAGCTTGCTCAGGCAACAGCTTGTCGCCGCAGCGTCGCTTGAGCCCAGCCTCCAGCGATAAGCCGAATTCCAAGAAGGGGCAGGTGGGGCCCAAACTCTTTATCGGCTTGATGTCGGGCACCTCGATGGACGGGGTCGATGCGGTATTGGCCCACTTCACAGACAAGCCCCAAGTGTTGGCTCGAGCCAGCCATGTTCTGCCAGCGGACTTGCGACAGGAGTTGCTGGCACTCAATCAGGCCGGACACAACGAACTGCATCGCGCGGCCCTGGCCTCCAACGCGCTGGCCACGATTTACGCCCGGACCGTGGCCGACCTGCTGAGCCAAGCCCAATCCATGGGCCTGAGCAGGTCAGAGATCACCGCCATCGGAGCACACGGACAAACCGTCCGCCACCAACCCCAGACACACGGTGGATCGGGTTACACACTGCAACTGCACAACCCTGCCCTGCTGGCAGAACTGACTGGTCTTGATGTTGTGGCCGATTTTCGCAATGCTGACTTGGCAGCCGGCGGACAGGGGGCCCCTCTGGTACCGGGCTTCCATGCAGCCTTGTGGGCCCGACCCGACGCCGATATTGCGGTGCTCAATATTGGCGGCATCAGCAACCTGACCCTGCTACCGGCTCAGGACGTGGTGCGGGGCTGGGACTGCGGGCCGGGCAATGCACTGCTCGATTATTGGTGTCAGCTGCACACGGGTCAGCCCTACGACAACCACGGTCACTGGGCCTCTGGGGGAAAGGTCCAAGAAGCCTTGCTCGCGCAGCTTCTGGACGAACCGTTTTTCCAGCTGTCACCGCCACGCAGCACCGGCCGGGACCTCTTCAATGCCGATTGGCTGCAGAACCGCCTGGGAGCCCAGCCCTGTGCACCCGTGGACGTCCAAGCCACCCTGACCCGACTGACGGCAGAGGTCTGCGCCCGCGATCTGAAGAAGCACCTGCCAACGGCCAGGGAACTGCTGGTTTGTGGCGGCGGCGCTCTAAATCGGGAGTTGATGCGCCTGCTGCAAGCAGCCCTGCCCTCGGTCCAGGTCCTGGCGACCGATGAGCGCGGGCTGCCGGCGCTTGAGGTCGAGGCCACCGCCTTCGCCTGGCTGGCAAAGTGCTGGTTCGAACGCCAGCCAGGTAACCGGGTCGAGGTGACCGGTGCTCGGGGGCTACGCGTCCTCGGCGCGCTGTATCCGGCCAGTCGCTGAGGCCGTAAAAAAGCCGCCTCGACAGGGCGGCTTGTGGCCGAACCAGGCGCCCCCAAGGGCGCGAGGATCAATCAGACCGAAAAGCTCGAACCGCAGCCGCAGGTACTGGTGGCGTTCGGGTTTTTGATAACAAACTGGGCCCCCTCGAGATCGTCCTTGTAATCGATCTCCGCCCCCGTGAGGTATTGATAGCTCATCGCATCAATAAGCAAGGACACCCCATTCTTAGTCATGGTGGTGTCGTCCTCATTGACGATCTCGTCGAAGGTGAAGCCATACTGGAAACCCGAGCAGCCTCCGCCCTGAACAAACACCCGCAACTTGAGGTCGGGGTTGCCTTCCTCAGCGATCAACTCGGCCACCTTGGAAGCGGCCGCATCGGTAAAGACCAAAGGATCGGGGACATCGGTGGGAAGAGTTTGGACTGCTGCGCTCATGTCGAGCTCCTTCAAAAAAACTGGCTCAATAGTACAGTAATTTAATCAGCCACATTCGGCTCGCCCTTTCTGCTAGAGGCCAAAACCCGGCAGCGGGCGTCCCCGGGGCGTACCGCAAGGGCGAAAAAAAAGCCGCCCATGGCCCAACGACCATGCGGCGGCTCTGGCCTTCGAAAAAACAGATCAGCGCTTGCTGAACTGCTTGCGACGACGCGCCGAACGCAGACCGACCTTCTTGCGCTCGACCTCCCGGGCGTCGCGGGTCACAAACCCCGCCTGGCTCAAAACCGGCTTGAGGGCGGCGTCATAGTCGATCAGGGCCCGGGTAATGCCGTGACGCACAGCGCCAGCCTGCCCAGATTCACCGCCTCCATGAACATTGACCTGAATGTCGAAAGACTCCAGGTTATGGGTCAGCGCCAGGGGCTGCTTGGCGATCATGATCGAGGTCTCGCGGCCAAAATAAGCCGCAATGTCCTTGTCGTTGATCGTGATCTTGCCGGTGCCCTTCTTGAGAAACACCCGGGCGACGCTAGATTTGCGACGGCCTGTGCCGTTGTTCCATTCACCAATCATCTGAGCTCCTTAGATGTCCAGGACTTTAGGCTGCTGGGCCGTGTGCGGGTGCTCAGCTCCACCATAGACCTTGAGCTTCTTGATCATGGCGTATCCCAGAGGGCCTTTGGGCAACATGCCCTTGACCGCCTTCTCCAGGGCGCGACCGGGGTGCTTGGCCTGCATGTCCCTAAAGGTAGTGGCCGTGATGCCACCGGGATAGCCCGAATGCCGGTAATAGACTTTATCCAGGGACTTGGCCCCAGTGACCCGCAGTTGCGAGGCATTGATGACGACGATGTAATCGCCGGTGTCCACATGAGGCGTGTAGATGGGTTTGTGCTTGCCGCGCAGTCGGAGGGCCACTTCGCTGGCGACCCGGCCTAGAACCTTGTTGGCGGCGTCAATCACAAACCACTCATGCACCACCTCAGCGGGCTTTGCGCTGAAAGTTTTCATGAATGTGCTCTTGAAAAAGAACCCCAGTGGGGTCCGAAGGGCATCTATTCCACGGTCGGTGTTCCTCTGTTGAGAACCTCTTAGGTGGTGATCGCACGCCGAGGCGTACGTCTTCCGGCGGATGCCAAACGCTGAAGAACAGAAGATTATACAAATTCCGGCCCCCCACCCCGGCCAACCGCGATAAAGGGCCGGGCAGCGGTTAGCATCGCAGCCATGTTCAGCTATCGACACTCCTTTCACGCCGGCAACCATGCCGATGTGCTCAAACACATCACGCTGTTGGCCCTGATGGAGTATCTGACCCAGAAGGACGCGGCGTTAACAGTCATCGACACCCACGCAGGCGCTGGACTGTACAGACTGGATGGCGACCACAGCCAGACCAGTGGCGAGGCCGGCGAAGGCGTCTTGCGGCTGGCCCAAGCCCTGCAACAGTCCTCTGGGGAGATGGCGCCACCCATCCGGCGCTACCGCGATCTTCTGGCCAGCCTCAATCCGACGTTCGGACAGTCAGGACATCCAGAGGCCATCCGCGTCTACCCAGGCTCCCCCTACATCGTCTCGCAATTCCTGCAGGGGCGCCACCGACTCAAATTGTTCGAGCTGCATCCGACCGATTTCCGAGCCTTATCGGGGAATATGGCTCAACTTGAGCTGGGCCGCCGCATTTCCTGCGCCCAGCAGGACGGATTTGAGGCCTGGCGTCCGCTGCTGCCTCCGCCTTCGCGGCGCGCGCTCATCTTCTGCGACCCGAGCTACGAATTGAAGACCGACTATGGCCGCGTCCATGCATCCATGGGCGAAGCCATCAAGCGATTTCCAACCGGTTGCTACGCCATCTGGTATCCAATCATCCCTCGGCCAGAGGCGCACGAACTGCCCAAAAAACTCAAGACTCTCGCCAATCGAGCCGGCCGTCCCTGGCTGGACGCCACGCTGACCGTCAAGGGAAGCAAGATGCACAAAACGAGCGACGGAGAAGTGATCAGACCCGGACTGCCCGCCAGTGGCCTGTTCATCGTCAATCCACCCTACACGCTCCACGAAGAGCTCAAGGCCACCTTGCCTCAACTGGCCGATTGGCTAGGGCAAGACCACCATGCCAGCCACGGCCTGTCACAGGGGGGCTGAAGACCGAGGCAACCAGGACCGGCGACGACTTATCGATCCTGCAGCCGCGCAAGGATCTGAGCGACCGCCTGAGACTGGTTCATGGTGTAGAAGTGCAGACCAGGCACGCCGGCAGTACACAACTGATCGCACAGATCGGTGACCACATCCAAGCCAAAAGCCTTGATCGAGGCGGTGTCATCCCCAAAAGACTGCAGGCGCAGCCGTATCCAGCGCGGCACCTCAGCCCCACAGGCATCAGAAAAGCGCAGCAGTTGGGCCGATCCGGTAATGGGCATGATGCCCGGCACCACCGGCACATCCACCCCCAGGGCCAAGGCCTCATCAACAAAGCGGAAGTACGCATCGGTGTTGAAAAAATACTGGGTGATCGCCGAATCGGCGCCAGCCCTGATCTTGGCGGCATAGGCCTGCAGGTCCGTCTGTGGCGAGCGCGCCTGAGGATGGACCTCCGGGTAAGCGGCCACCTCGATGTGGAACGCATCGCCCATCTCGGCACGAATGAAGGCCACCAGATCGCTGGCGTACTGAAACTCGCCTCCTGCGCCGTAACCGCTGGGCAGATCGCCTCGCAAAGCCACCAGACGCTTGACGCCCATGGCTCGCAGTTGGGCCAACTGTTCACGCACACGCGTTCGGGTGGCCCCCACGCAGGAAATATGGGACGCGGCCTCTACCCCCTCCGCAAGGATCTCGCCCACCGTGGCAAAGGTACCCTCCTGGGTCGAACCGCCGGCGCCAAAAGTCACGGAGCAAAACTGCGGCCGATGGGAATACAGCTGCTGCCGCACCGCGCGCAGCTTGACCGCGCCTTCGGAAGTCTTGGGCGGGAAAAATTCAAAACTCAGAGGCACGGAAATCATGGCTGTCCTTTCCAAATCATCATTCACAGCTTGCGCTTGCGACGCGCCGGGCCGGGCTGACCCTCATGGGCGGCCTCTTGCTCTTGCAAATCCAGCCGCCGCCGCGGCTTGCGTGGCTGTCGCCGGTCTACGGTCCGGCTCTGAAGCGCGCCTTCCGGCTCTCGTATCCGTGCGTCCCCCACCTTCAGGGCGTGAACAAAAAACTCACGATTGCCATCACCGCCCTCAATCGGCGAATCCAACCAGGCCCGCACCTCCAAGCCCAGTTGCTCACAACAGTCTCGCAAACGTGCTTCGACTTCCAGGTACAAGGACTCATCCTTGACGATGCCGCCCTTACCCACCTGACCGGGCTGCAACTCAAACTGAGGCTTGACCAGCATTAAGGCCTGTCCACCAGGCTTGAGGAGTTCGACCATGGCCGGTAACACCAGGGTCAGCGAAATAAACGAGACGTCGCCGACCAGGAGATCGAAAGCCTGGTGAGCCTGGCCCCCTGCAAGACCACAGACGCGGTCATGGTGAGCCCAGAACTCGGCAGACGACAGGGATCGGGCATTCACCCCTTCGATGCAGACCACCCTTGTGTCGCTGCGCAAGCGGGCGTGCAACTGGCCGCGCCCCACATCGATCCCCACGACTTGGGCGGCTCCCCGTTGCAGCAAGCAGTCGGTAAACCCACCGGTCGACTGGCCCAGATCCAGACAGTAAAGACCGTCCACACTCAGGCCGCTGGCGCGCAAAGCCCCCTCGAGCTTGAGTCCACCTCGAGACAAAAAACGCACTTCGGCCGCATCGACGAGCTCAAGCTCAGCTTGGGGGGGAAGCTCATCTCCATTTTTGGTGACTCGCCTCCAGGGCCCGTCCGCCTCTCGCCAACGCACACCCGCGGCGATCAGGCGTTGAGCCTGAGCGCGCGAGGCGGCATGACCGCGTTCGACAAGAAATAAATCAGCGCGCATGGCTCACGCCGGCCCGTCCACCTACCCGCGCGGCGTCTGAGCCAGGCGACAGGCCGACCGCCTTCAATAGCGGTAGGTGTCAGCCTTGTACGGCCCTTCCTTCTTCACGCCGATATACGCCGCCTGCTCTTCGCTGAGCTCGGTGAGCATGGCGCCGACCTTCTTGAGATGCAGGCGCGCCACCTTCTCGTCCAGGTGCTTGGGCAGCACATACACCCGTCCGACCTGATAGTGCTCTTTCTTGGAAAAGAGCTCGATCTGCGCGATGGTCTGGTTGGCAAAGCTCGAGGACATGACAAAGCTGGGGTGCCCGGTGCCGCAGCCCAGATTGACCAGACGACCCTTGGCCAGCATGATGATGCGCTTGCCGTCCGGGAAGATCACATGATCCACCTGAGGCTTGATCTCCTCCCACTGGCATTTCTCCAACGAAGCCACATCGATTTCGTTGTCAAAATGCCCGATGTTGCAGACGATGGCCTGATCCTTCATGGCGGCCATGTGGGCATAAGTAATGACGTTCTTGTTGCCAGTGGCCGACACAAAGATGTCTGCCTTGTCGGCGGCGTAGTCCATGGTGACGACACGGTAGCCCTCCATGGCCGCCTGCAGCGCATTGATAGGGTCAATCTCGGTGACCCAGACCTGAGCGCTGAGCGCGCGCAGGGCCTGGGCCGAACCCTTGCCCACATCTCCATAGCCGGCCACCACTGCAATCTTGCCGGCCACCATGACGTCCGTGGCGCGCTTGACCGCATCGACCAGGGACTCACGGCAACCGTAGAGGTTGTCAAATTTGCTCTTGGTGACCGAGTCATTGACGTTGATCGCGCGCAGGGCGAGGGTGCCCTTGGCGGCCATCTCGTTGAGGCGCAGCACGCCGGTGGTGGTCTCCTCGGTTACGCCGATGATGTTCCTCAGGCGCCGGCTGTACCAGCTGCTGTCCTGCGCCAGCTTGGCCTTGATGGCGTTGAAAAGGCAGACCTCTTCCTCGCTCCCCGGATGAGCCAGCACGCTCTGATCCTTCTCGGCCCTGGTGCCCAGATGCATCAGCAGCGTGGCATCGCCGCCGTCATCGAGAATCATGTTCGGGCCTTCCTCGGCCGTGCCCATCGCACCGCCAAATTCGAAGATGCGGTGGGTGTAATCCCAGTAATCAGCCAGGGTCTCACCCTTGTAGGCAAACACCGAGGTCCCGTTGGCCACCAATGCAGCGGCGGCGTGGTCCTGGGTCGAAAAAATATTGCAAGAAGCCCAACGCACCTTGGCGCCCAGGGCCTGCAAGGTCTCCACCAGCACCGCCGTCTGTATGGTCATGTGCAAAGAGCCCGTGATGCGAGCGCCCTTGAGTGGTTGGGCCGCGGCGTATTCCTCACGAATGGCCATCAGGCCGGGCATTTCGGTCTGAGCAATCTTGATTTCCTTGCGTCCCCATTCGGCAAGGGACAGATCGGCAATTGCGTAATCCTGGTTGTGCAGGGGTTTGAGCACGGCATTCATGAGCGACATCTCCAGACAAAGACAACAAGCCCCAAAACGGGGAGACCAAAACACGCCAAATACCCTGGGGGGGAACTCACCCTGCAAGGCCCTCGGCGGGCGGGTGAGCGTCGTTGCATAAGGAAGACTCCGAGCCTAGACCACGCAGGAGTGGGTTGCAACGCTCCTCGGAGAGCCGCAATTTTAGCCCGTTTCAATCGAGCAGGCAGTCTCCATCCCCGACCCCGTTGCCTGACAGGGGCTTTACCGGCAGCGCCCGCGCGACATCACGCCTTGTCCTGCCTGGAAGATAAGGGCATATTCCGGTCTTTAACCAGGAGAAACGAATGGGACTGCTAGACGGGATGATGGGAAACGCATCAAAAATCGACAACAGCAAAGTTCAGGCCGAGTTCAGCCAGATTCTGGCGCCCGGTGAACGCGTGGAGCATGCCTATCAGCTAATCCGTGACTACTTTGTTTTTACGGACAAGCGCTTCGTTCTGGTCGACAAACAAGGCATTACCGGCAGCAAGACCGAATATCACTCGATCCCCTATCGAAGCATTACCCATTTCTCGATAGAGACGGCTGGCACCTTCGATCTGGACGCCGAGCTGAAGATATGGATTTCCAGCACCGCTGAACCGATCAAAAAGCAATTCAATAAAAAGCTCAGTATTTACGAGGTGCAGTCGGTATTGGCCAGCTATGTGCTCAAGTAATAGCCGGGCCGATTCGAGCCCGAGGCCCGCTCAAGTCTGCGGCGCCAGCATGATGGACAAGGAGGCGTCCAGACTCTCGGAGGGCAGTCGACGAAAGCCCGAGCGGGCATACCGCTGCAAGCGCCCCAGCACGAACGCATGAAGCAAGGACGCACGGATCTGGGCATCCACCGTGGGCGTCTGTGAGGCTGCACCGGCTTCGCGCAGCAACTGACGCCATTGGGCCTCGAGCTTGTCAAAGAACAAATTCATGCGTTCCTGCAAACGCTCGTGCTCGAAGACCAGCGCATCGCCGACCATCACACGCGTCATGCCCGGATTTTTCTCTGCGAACTGCAGCAACAGACGCACGGTCTTGAGCACCCGCACCAAGGCGTCAGGCTCACGCTCGGTGAGTTGGTTGATGAGCGAGAAGATCGAATCTTCGATGAAGTCGATCAGCCCTTCGAACATCTGCGCCTTGCTGGCAAAGTGCCGGTACAGGGCCGCCTCGCTGACCGAAAGCCGCGCCGCCAGCGCAGCAGTGGTGATGCGTTCGGAGCCGGGTTGCTCGAGCATGGTCGCCAGCGCCTGCAGGATCTGCACGCGTCGCTCACCCGGTTTGGGGCGCTTGCGCGCCGGCAATTCGGGCGCTGAGGAAATCGGCGCTGTATCGGATTCGGGCATAGTCGCGGGCTCCCAGGCTCCGAAACATTCTCGCACAGGGCGGCGCCAGGCCTTGGTGCGGGCCCAGCCCAGGCTCAGTGCGAACGAATCATGGTGCCAAAGGCCTGGTCGGTCAGAATTTCCAGCAACAAGGCATGCGGCACTCGCCCATCAATGATATGGACCGAATTGACCCCGCTCTTGGCAGCATCGAGGGCGCCGGCAATCTTGGGCAGCATGCCGCCGGAGAGAGTCCCTTCCTCGAAAAGAGCGTCGATCTGCCGGGCGCTTAGATCGGTCAGCAAGCGACCCGCTTTATCCAGGACACCCGGAGTATTGGTCAGCAGCACCAGCTTTTCCGCCCTGAGCACGGTGGCAAGTTTGCCGGCCACCACGTCGGCATTGATGTTGTAGCTCTCGTTGTCCTCACCAAATCCGATAGGGCTGATCACCGGGATGAACTGGTCTTCCTGCAGCGCACGAACCACCGATGGATCGATTTGGACAATGTCGCCCACCATGCCGACATCGTGCTCTTTACTCGGGTCCTTGGCATCAACCATCTTGAGCTTGCGCGCCCGAATCAGCCCGCCGTCCCGACCGGTCAAGCCAACCGCCTTACCGCCGGCCTGATTGATCAGCCCCACGATATCCTGCTGCACCTCACCCGCCAGCACCCACTCCACCACCTCCATGGTTTCGGCGTCGGTGACCCGCATGCCCTGAATGAACTCGCCCTTCTTGCCCAAGCGGTTGAGCGCGGTTTCGATCTGGGGTCCCCCCCCATGAACCACGACCGGATTCATACCGACCAACTTGAGCAGGACCACGTCTTCGGCAAAGTCGGCCTGCAAGGCCGGATCGGTCATGGCATTGCCGCCGTACTTGATGACCAGGGTTTTGCCATGGAACTTGCGGATGTACGGCAGGGCCTGGGCCAGGATTTCGGCCTTGTCACGCGGCGCAATAGGCGGCAGATCAGATTCGGTGGCGCTCATGGTTTGGAAGACAACAAAAAGGCTGTCCCTTGGGACAGCCTCGATTGTGCAGCACAGCCGGCTCCAGGCGCCGGGCTCGGGTCAAGCCTTGATCGCAAATTCTTCTTTGGTGCGTCCTGAAGCCACCAAGGCGGACAACCAGCGAGGCATCAGACCACGGCCCGTCCAGGTCTCGCCGTTGGGGCCGCGGTATTTGGGCGCCACCGAGGAAGCCCCGGCACCCTTCTTGGGACCACGCCGTCCACCGGTCGCCTTGGCAGCAGCCTTGGCCCGACCCTTGGGCGCCTTCTTGCGAGCGACCTCCAGATCCTTGACGGTGATACCAAACGCTGCCATTTTGGCCAGAATATCCTGCACTGTGGTATTGAACTCACGAGAACGAATATCGGCGGCCTGCTTTTGCAGTTTCTCGATTTGAGACTGAATATCGATCAGGTTTCCCATAATTTAATCCTCAAATTGGTTATTGATCTCTCTGCGAGAGATTTGGTAATGATAAGCCAAATAAAAAAACCAGATCAAAAGACTCAATCCGCCTAGCCCAAGAAACAGGGTGCCTGACTGAAGGCCAAACCCCTGCCATCCTTTTCAGAAATCACGGGATCGAACTGCAATGGCCATTGCACGGCAATCTCAGGATCGTCCCATCGGATGCAAAACTCTTGCGCCGGATTGTAGTAATCGGTGGTTTTATAAAGAAAATCGGCCACCTCGCTAAGCACTACAAATCCGTGGGCGAATCCGGGGGGTATCCACATTTGCAGCTGATTCTCATCAGATAACTCGCAGCCCACCCAACGGCCAAAGTGCGAAGAGCGGCGCCGCAAGTCCACTGCGACATCGAAAACCCGGCCGCGCGCCACCCGCACCAGTTTGCCTTGGGGCTGCTCGAGCTGATAGTGCAGTCCGCGCAGAACGCCACGAGTACTGCGGCTGTGGTTATCCTGCACAAACTCCAGATCCAGGCCGGTGGCGTCAGCAAACTGGCGACGGTTGAAGCTCTCGAGAAAAAATCCCCGCGAATCGACGAAAACCCGGGGCTCGATCAGCAAAACGTCTTCGATCGCCGTGGGCGTAATCTTCATCATCAGAACACCGTGCCGCGAAGAATCTGCATCAGGTAACGACCGTAGCCGTTCTTGATCATGGGCTGGGCCAGTCGCTCGAGCGCTTGGGCCGATATGTAACCCTTGCGGAAGGCCAGTTCCTCAGGGCAGGCAATCTTCAATCCCTGCCGGTGTTCAATGGTGGCGATAAATTGGCCGGCCTCCAGACGCGACTCGTGGGTACCGGTATCGAGCCAGGCCATACCCCGGCCCATGACCTCCACATGAAGCTGGCCGCGCTCAAGATAGGTCCGGTTGACATCCGTGATTTCCAGCTCGCCGCGTGCCGAAGGCCGGATCGAGGCCGCTATATCAACCACCTGTTCATCATAAAAATAAAGTCCGGTCACCGCGTAATTAGAGGCGGGACGCTCCGGCTTTTCCTCGATGCTCACCGCCCGCCGCTGCGAATCAAACTCCACCACCCCGTATCGCTGGGGATCCTGAACGTGATAGGCAAAAACAGTCGCGCCTTCCTCGCGCAGCATGCTGATGCGCAATTGGGCTTCCCAGTCATGTCCGTAGTAAATGTTGTCGCCCAGAATCAAGGCGCAATGATCGCGCCCCAGGAAAGAGCGCCCAATCAGAAACGCCTGCGCCAGACCTTCAGGGGCAGGCTGAACCGCATAGCTCAAAGACAGGCCCCACTGACTGCCATCACCGAGCAAGCCCTGAAACCGGGGCAGGTCCTCAGGCGTTGAAATGAGCAATATGTCACGAATCCCCGCCAGCATTAGCGTGGTCAGCGGGTAGTAAATCATCGGCTTGTCGTACACCGGCAGTAACTGTTTGGAAACCACCTGCGTCACCGGATACAACCGGGTGCCAGAGCCCCCCGCCAGAATGATGCCTTTACGCGCTACGCCCATGGGGGATCCTCACAAGATTTCTCTGAGCATGCGATCAACGCCCTGTTGCCAGGGTGGCAGCGTCAGCCCAAAGGTCGACATTAATCGACGAGTATCGAGCCTGGAATTGTGGGGTCTACGCGCCGCCGTCTGAAATGCACTGCTCTTGACCGGTTTGATCTGCCGCACCTTGAAGGTCTTCTCCGGCCGAATCTGGCGCGCCTGTTCGATCACATGGCAAGCGTAGCCGTGCCACGAGGTCTGGCCTTGGGCACTCAGGTGATAAAGACCCGCAAGCTGAGGTTGGCGCTCAAGCTCACGCAAGACAAGGGCAGTGGTGTCGGCCAGCAGTTCGGCGCCCGTGGGCGCCCCGATCTGGTCATCGACCACCGTCAGTTCTTCCCGCTCCGCCGCCAGTCCAAGCATGGTCTTTGCAAAGTTGCTCCCACGGGCTGCATAGACCCAGCTGGTGCGCAAGATCAAATGCCGCTGACAACCCGTCTGCACCAATTGCTCGCCCTCCAGCTTGGTCTGGCCATACACATTCAATGGCCCAGTCGGGTCTGACTCTCTCCAGGGACGGTCGCCGCTGCCATCAAAAACATAGTCGGTGCTGAAATGAACCAGCCAGGCGCCCAAGGCCTGGGCCTGGCGCGCAAGCACGCCCGGCGCCGTGGCGTTGACAAGGCGAGCCTTGTCGGGCTCGGCTTGCGCCCCGTCGACAGCGGTGTAGGCCGCCGCATTGACAATGATGTGGGGGGCCAGATCGCGGACTGTGCGAGCCAGGGACTCCGGCTGGGTGAAATCGCCGCAGGCCTCGGGACTGTCAAAGTCCAGCGCCACCAATTCCCCCAGAGGCGCAAGGCTGCGCTGTAATTCCCAGCCCACCTGCCCACCCTTGCCCAGCAAAAGAATCTTCATGACCCGACAGGCCCGCCCGCCATCAGCGCAAGGTCTCGATAAGCTCCGCTTTGCACCCGATGCACCCATTCGGAATGTTCGAGATACCAGCGCACGGTTTTTTCAATACCGCTCTCGAAGGTCTCGACAGGCCGCCAGCCCAATTCCTCGTGCAATCGCCGTGCGTTGATGGCATAGCGACGATCATGACCGAGTCGGTCGGCCACATGGGTCATCTGGGTCCGATAGGACTGACCATCTGCACGGGGGCGCATCTGATCGAGTAAGCCACATACGGTGTGGACAATCTCCATATTGGTCTTCTCGTTGTCCCCCCCCACGTTGTAGGCGCGCCCGACTTGGCCGGCCTCGAGCACCCGGCCAATCGCGCGGCAGTGATCCTTCACGTAGAGCCAATCGCGCACTTGCAGACCATCGCCATAAACCGGCAAGGGCTGTCCGGCCAGCGCCTTGACAATCATCAGCGGAATCAGTTTTTCCGGAAACTGAAACGGACCGTAGTTATTGCTGCAATGGGTCACCAGCACCGGCAAGCCATAGGTGTGGTGATAGGCGCGCACCCAATGATCGCTGGCGGCCTTGCTGGCTGCATAAGGGCTATTGGGCTGGTAGCGGTGGTCTTCGGTAAACGCAGGGTCCCCAGGCTCCAGAGAACCGTAAACCTCATCCGTGGAGACGTGCAGGAACCGAAACCCTTCAGCCGCTTGCCTCGGCAATGCATCCCAATACCGTCGCACCGCCTCCAGTAACCTGAAGCTGCCAACCACATTGGTTTGGACGAACGCCTCCGGCCCCTGGATAGAACGGTCCACATGGGATTCGGCCGCAAAATGGACCACTGCCCTCGGCTGATGGCGATCGAGCAGGGCCGACACCAACTCCTGGTCACCAATATCGCCGCGCACAAACACATGCCGCCGATCCGCGGTCAGGCTGGCCAATGAATCGAGATTTCCCGCGTAGCTCAGCGCGTCCAGATTGATGACCGACTCGGCCTGCGGCCGGGCCAGCCAATCCAGAACGAAATT
>JBEIHE010000006.1:0-51143 GCA_040381515.1 Polaromonas sp. | reverse complement strand
GGGCTGGGGCTCGGCCGACGTCAGCTTTCGCTCGCCGATGGCCATTGCGGTCATTGGCGGACTGCTCACCAGCACCCTCCTGAGTCTGCTGGTCATTCCGGTGGTCTTCACCTATCTGGATGATCTGGCGCAATGGGCCACATCCCTCTGGCATCGTCTGCGCCGTCCGGCTGCCGCCGCTGCGCGGGATACAGCCGCTCAGCCCTGACGGATCCTGCGCACCAAGGCCGTAGTCGAGTAGCCCTCGACAAAAGGCAGGGCCATGGCGCGCCCGCCGTAGGCCTGCACCACCGCCGTCTCGGGCAGCCGGCTCATATCGTAGTCTCCACCCTTGACCAAAATGTCGGGCTGCAATTGAGAGATCAGCTGCAGCGGCGTATCTTCGTCGAACCAGGTAACCAGATCGACCGATTGCAGCGCAGCCATCAGGATGGCGCGATCGGCCAGGGCGTTGAGCGGCCGGTCCGGGCCCTTGCCCAGACGCCGCGCCGATGCGTCGGTATTGAGCGCGACCAACAAGCTGGCCCCAAGCGCACGGGCTTGGGCGAGATAGCTGACATGTCCGCGGTGAAGCACATCAAACACACCGTTGGTCATGACCAGCGGCCGCGGCAGCAAGGCCACCGGCCCGAGTAATTGTTCGCGCGGAACAATCTTGCTGAAAAAGTCCGGATCGGCCGCAGCCTTCACGCCACTTGCGCCTGCTGAGGTGGGGTCAGCCGGCTCATCAGCTCCTTGCGGAAGCGATTGAGATCCTGCACCGTCTCGAAGCTGCGGTTCATCAACAAGCCCATGTTGTGCAGAATGCGTTCGACCACCTTGTTCTCCCACTCCGCATCAAACTTGATCTGCTGACTGAGCCAATGCTCGAGCCACTGCGGATCGGGCAGGCGAGACTGAACCGTGTCGCGAGGAAACAGCGCCTTGTTGACATGCAGATTGGTGGGATGCAGCGCCTGAGCCGTGCGGCGGGCGCTGGCCATGAGTACGCCGATTTTGCTGAAAGCGGCGCGCGCTTCATCTCCGAAGCGCCCGATCGCCCGCTTCATGTAGCGCAAGTAGGCCCCGCCATGCCGAGCCTCGTCCTGGCTCAGCTGCGTGTAGATGTGTCGGATCACCGGCTCGGTGTGCCACTGCGCGGCCCGCCGGTACCAGTGGTTGAGCCGAATCTCACCGCAAAAATGCAGCATCAGGGTTTCCAGCGCCGGCGCTGGCTCGAATTCAAACCGCACCTCATGCAGCTCCTGCTCGCTCGGGGCCAGTGCAGGACGAAAGCGGCGCAGATATTCCATCAGCACCAGGGCGTGCTTTTGTTCCTCGAAAAACCAAATCGACATGAAGGCCGAAAAGTCGCTGTCCTCGCGGTTGTCGCGTAGAAACATCTCGGTGGCTGGTAAAGCCGCCCATTCCGTGATGGCATTCATCTTGACCGTCAAGGCCTGCTCATCGGACAAAAGCGATGAATCAAAACGGTCCCAGGGAATATCCTTGTCCATATCCCAGCGGACGGACTCCAGCTGCTTGAACAATTCAGGGTAGAGCATGTCGGTCCTCATACGGCCCGCAGGCCACCAAGCCCAACCATTCTAGGGCCAGGCTTTCCCGCATCGATCCCTGGGCTTTCATGGGCCCACTGCTTAATGCCTTCAGCCCGGGTTGACAATTCGGGTCGCCGGCAATGCCGTGCGGTCTGGGAGCCCCCCGCCGCCTTTCTTTTCATTTGGAGAACCCATGAGCCGATCCCTCCTCAGGACCTCGCCGTTTTTTCATAGTGGGCTGGCCGCGCTCTTGCTGGGGGCCAGTGTGGCCGGATGGGCGCAGACGCCGGCCGCCGCCAGCGAGACCAGTTCGAATTGCCCAAGCCTTCTGCAGCACACCTTGCTTCGCTTGCAGGACGAAAAGCCCCAATCCCTGTGCCAATACGCGGGCAAGGTGGTGCTGGTGGTCAACACGGCCAGCGCCTGCGGATTCACGCCACAGTACGCCGGGCTTGAGAGCCTGTACGCCCGCTATCGGGAACAGGGCTTGGTCGTGCTGGGCTTTCCGTCCAATGACTTTTCCCAAGAGCGAGGCAGCAACAAGGAAATCGCCGAGTTCTGTCAAAACACTTATGGGGTGAAGTTTCCGATGTTCACCAAGACCTCCGTCACCGGTCGAGACGCGCACCCCTTCTTCAAGCGACTGGCCAGCGAGGCCGGCAGTGCACCAAGGTGGAATTTTCACAAGTATTTAATTTCAAAGGACGGCAAGGTAGTAAGCGCTCACGGATCGACTACTGGGCCAACAGAGCCGCGGTTTGTCAGGCAAATTGAGCAGCTTCTTGCAAAATAACCAGATGGTCATAAAATGACCGTTCAGTTCACATTCGTGGGCCGCTATTGAATTTCAGGACGGAGCATGCATGTGATTCGGTGTTTCAGCTCGGTTCAGTCTGTGGCGGTAACGGCCCGAGCCGGGTCGGACAGGGGTCGTCAATGGCGGCACCACCGAAGGACCGGCTGTAGACATAAGGATGTGGACTGTGGTCTAAAGATTTGCTTGTTGCGAAGTCTTCCGGCGCCTCACGGCCCGGTTGTCCTCTCGGGGTGTCTCTCCTCCTCCCTCCCTCCCTCCATTACCTCGGGACGCTTCGCAACATTTTTTTATTTGAGCGCATGACATGGGCACGGACCAAAACATGCGCTCCGGAGTTCCCCCGTTAAGCGCCGAGGACCCTGGCCCGAGGGTGGCCATCGTGGGATCGGGCATTGCGGGTCTTGCGGCCGCTCATCGGCTGCGTGGCCGCGCCCGGGTCACCTTGTTTGAATCGGGCGATTACTTTGGTGGCCATACGCACACGGTAGATGTCACACTGCCCACGGCGGCGGGGCGTCAGACGCATGGGGTGGACACGGGTTTTCTGGTGTTCAACGAACGCACCTATCCGCAATTGATCGCCCTGTTCGATGAGCTGGGAGTCCCGTCGGCCCGTTCCGATATGTCGTTTTCGGTACAGGCGCCGGCGGCGCCAAATCGACCGGCGCTCGAATGGAGCGGCTCAAGCCTCAATACCGTCTTTGCACAACGCCGTAATCTCTTGCGACCGAGCTTCTGGCGCATGCTCTCGGACGTGCTGCGTTTCAATCGCCTGTGCACCGCCCTGGCGCAACAGCTCGAACGCGAGCCCGACGATCGGGCCTTGATGCAAGCGCTGTCACAGTTTCTGCGTGAGCACGGCTTCTCCGATGAATTTCGCGACGGCTACTTCCTGCCGATGATCGGCTGCATCTGGTCCTGCCCCACTAACCAGATGCTGGAGTTCCCAGTGGCCACCATGGTGCGCTTTTGTCACAACCATGGCTTGCTGCAGATCACCGATCGGCCGCAGTGGTGGACGGTCGCCGGTGGCGCACGCCAATACGTACAAAAGATCACAGCGGACATCGAAGACAAGCGCCTGAACAGCCCGGTGCTGCGGATCGACCGTGATGCCTCAGGCCTCAGGGTGGAAAGCCGTTGCCAGGGGCAAAGCGTTCATGAGACTTTCGACAAGGTCATCGTGGCCGCGCACACCGATCAGGCCCTGGCCTTGCTCGGTCAGCCTAGCGAAGAAGAGCGTGCCGTGCTTGGCGCGATCGCCTACCAAGGCAACCGCGCTGTGCTGCACACCGATGTGTCGGTGCTGCCCCGCCGGCAACTGGCCTGGGCGGCTTGGAACTATGAACGGGCGGCGCAGGCCGACCAGGAGTCGGCTCGGGTCTGCCTGCATTACCTGCTCAACAAGCTGCAGCCCCTTCCCTTTGAACAGCCGGTGATCGTCTCTCTCAACCCAGTGCGGCCGATCGATCCGTCCCAGGTGTTGGGTGAATACGACTATGCCCACCCGGTCTTCGATGCGTCAGCGATTGCCGCGCAGCGGCGCTTAGACCGCCTGCAAGGCCAACAACACCGCTACTTCTGTGGCGCCTGGGCCGGCTACGGTTTCCACGAGGATGGCTTGAAGTCGGGCCTTCAGGCGGCCGATCGCCTGCTGGCTGATTGGGCACTACAAGCCGACTCGCCCGTGCGGGCGGCCGCATGAGCGATCTGGCCGCGTCCCCGCTCGCACCGGCCGTGCCGCTGATCGGCCGCGGCCAAGTGCGACACACCCGCCTGCGACCGGCTGCCCACGCTTTTACCTATCCGACCGCCTTCCTGATGCTGCCGCTGCGCAGCATGCGTCAACATGGCAATGCCGACCTGCCCCGCAATCGGGCCGCCTTGCTGAGCTTTCACGACCGCGATCATGGGGAGGGCGGGGAAGACTGCCTGAGCTGGCTCGACAGTCTCCTGGCCGCCGAGGGGCACCACTTGAGCGGTGAAGTCTGGTTGCACACCTACCCGCGCATGCTGGGCTACGCCTTCAAACCCGTAAGCTTCTGGTACTGCCATGATGAATCGGGCCAGCTGCGGGTGATTGTGGTGGAGGTCAACAACACCTTTGGTGAGCGCCACTGCTACCTCCTGGAAACGCCGCGCTATGGCCACGAGATGAGCGCGCGCAAGGTGTTTCACGTTTCTCCCTTCTGCCGCGTCGAGGGCAGTTATCGCTTCCGCTTCATGCGAGCGCTGCGCGATGGGCGCGAACGCACGATCGCGCGCATCGATTACGACGACGCGCAAGGCCCGCTGCTGCAGACCAGCGTGGCCGGCACGCTCGAGCCACTGACGACTGCCAGTTTGCGCAGCGTGCTCTTGTCACACCCGCTCATGACCCTGGGCGTGATCGCACGCATTCATTGGCAGGCGCTGAGGCTTTGGCTCAAGCGCGTGCCCTTCTTCCACAAGCCCGCGCCCCCCGGGCCGTTCCTGACGCGATGACCATGGCCTCCAACTCCTCCACCGCCCCGCAAGGACTGAGCCTGCCTGCAGGCGCTCCCGCTGCTGCAAAAACCGTCTTGAAACTGCTGACCCGGCTCAAGCATGGCAGTCTGAACCTGAGCCTGCCCGATGGCTCTCAGCACCGCATCGGTGAGGGCCAGGCGCCTGTGGCGGCGCTGCGCCTGCACAACTGGAATGTCTGTGGGGCCGCCCTGAAATCCGGCGACATCGGATTTGCCGAGAGCTATATCGCCGGCGACTGGAGCACACCCGACCTCACGGCCCTGCTGCGGCTGTTCATTGCCAATCGCCGAGAGGTCGAGGACGTGATCTACGGCACCTGGCTGGGCCGCCTGGCCTACCGTGTGCGGCATTTGCTCAATCGCAACACCCGCAGTAACAGCCAGAAGAACATCCATGCCCACTACGACCTGGGCAATGCCTTCTACGAGCTCTGGCTCGATGACACGATGAACTACAGCTCGGCTCTGTTCGAGTCGCCGCAGGACGATATGCGCCAGGCGCAACGCGCCAAGGTAAGGCGGGCTCTGCGCATGGCCGGTGTCAAGCCCGGTGATCGGGTGCTGGAGATCGGTTGCGGCTGGGGCGCACTTGCGGAGATGGCCACTGTCGAGTTCGGAGCCAGCTTGGTCGGGGTGACCCTGAGCACCGAACAGTTGGACTGGGCCCGTGCCCGCATGGAACGCTGCGCAGTGACTGACCGGGCGCAGCTGCGTTTGCAGGACTATCGCGACATTGGCCGCGACGACCCGGCGGACCGGCAGTTTGATGCGATTTGCTCGATCGAGATGATCGAGGCGGTGGGCCGTGAGTACTGGCCCACCTACTTCGGTGCACTGGCCCGACTGCTCAAGCCGGGCGGCAGGGCCTGCATCCAGAGCATCGTGATTGCCGACGAGCTGTTCGAACGCTACCTGCAGTCAACCGACTTCATCCAGCAGTACATTTTTCCGGGCGGCTGTTTGCCCAGCCCTCAGGCCTTTCGCGAGCAGGCGCAGCAGGCCGGTCTTCGGGTGGTCGATGAATTCTGTTTCGGTCAGGACTATGCGCAGACTCTGGCGCGTTGGCGACAGGCCTTTCTGGCCCAGGAATCCCGAGTGCTGGCGCTAGGGTTTGACCGTCGCTTTGTCCGAATCTGGGAGTTCTATCTGGCCTACTGCGAAGCGGCATTTGCGGAACGAAACACCGACGTGGTGCAGTACACACTGCTCAAAGTCTAGGCTTGTATGTTTCTCAACTTGAAGCGCCTGGCCGCAGGCGCACTCTTGATGCTTGCGCTTGCAGTCCCGGTGTCGGCTCAGCAAGCGGGCGCCTTGCCGCCCGACTTGGTGCAGTCGGCGGGCGAACTCAGCCTGAAGGGCCAGATGCGCTTTCGGGTCTGGGGCTTTGAGGTCTATGACGCCGCCCTGTGGATGGCGCCCGGCGCCAATACCAGCGCCTTCGATGCGCAGCCGCTGGCCCTGGAGCTCCGCTATCTGCGCGATTTCCAGGCCCGCGACATTGCCGAGCGCTCAATCAAGGAGATGCGGCGCAGCGGGGGCCTGTCAACAGAACAGGAGCGGCGCTGGCTCGATGAAATGCTGCGCGTGTTTCCAGATGTGAGGCAAGGCGATCGTCTGGTGGGGCTGCAGCGGCCGGGCGCGGCCGCTTCCTTCTGGCTCAATGGGCGGTTCAGGGGCGAGATTCGAGATGCCGAGTTTGCGCGGCGCTTCTTTGGCATCTGGCTATCGCCGCAGACCTCCGAGCCAGGGCTGCGCAGGGCCCTGTTGGGCTTGCAGCCATGAACCCGCCTTTTGGCTGGCGCAACGCACTGGCTTACGGTCTGCTGGGCTTGCCCCTGGCTTTTGCGGCTCTGCCGCTTTATGTGATCCTGCCCAACTACTATGCCAAGCAGTTCGGGGTGCCGCTGGCAGCTCTCGGTCTGGTGTTGCTGGGTGCGCGTCTGTTCGATGCGCTGCTCGATCCCTGGCTGGGTCGGCTCAATGACCGCCTCCTGGCGCGCTCAAGCCGCGCCGTGCTGGCGGCCGGTGCAGGGGCGGCCCTGCTGCTGGCCCTGGGCCTTTGGCTGCTGTTTGCGCCGCAATGGATTCTTTCCGATCCGGGCACCGATGAGCTGCTGCTCTGGGCCGCTTTCATGCTCCTGCTCACCTATCTGGGCTACAGCCTGCTGAGCATTGCCCATCAGTCCTGGGGCGCGCTGCTGGGCGGCAATGAAATGCAGCGCAGCCGCATCACCTCTACCCGGGAATTGCTGTCCCTGATCGGTGTGCTGCTCGCATCGGTGTTGCCGGGTGTGCTGGGGCTGCCCTTGGCCTTGCTGCCCTTCGTACTTCTGTTGGCTCTGGGCTGGTGGAGCTGGAGCCGCAGTGTGCCGCCGGCCCTGACTGTCGAGCCTGCAGGCTCATCGCTGTGGCAGCCTCTGCGCCAAAGGCGCTTTCGCCAGTTGCTGGGCGTGTTCATGCTCAATGGCATTGCGAGCGCCGTTCCAGCCACCCTGGTGCTGTTTTTCGTGCAGGACCGATTGCAGGCACCGGCGCACCTGGAGCCGGCTTTTCTGGGCAGCTATTTCCTCAGTGCGGCGGCCTCCATGCCGCTGTGGCTGATGCTGGTGCGACGCATCGGCCTGTCGCGAAGCTGGTGGGTCGGCATGCTGCTGGCGGTCGGTGTGTTTGTCTGGGCCGCAGGGCTCGGCGCGGGCGATGCCGGCTGGTTCCTCGCGGTTTGCGTGCTTTCCGGGGTCGCCCTGGGAGCCGACCTCGCCCTGCCGTCGGCCATGCTCGCCGGCTTGCTGCAACAAGGGCGGGAGGAGGGCGGTCAGGCTGAGGCGGGTGCCTGCTTTGGCTGGTGGAACTTTGCGGCCAAACTCAATCTGGCCCTGGCTGCCGGCCTGGCCCTGCCCATGCTCGAGGGTCTGGGCTATGTGCCCGGCTCTCGCGACCCGCAGGCCTTGCAGGCCCTGGTGCTGGCCTACTGCGTTTTGCCTTGCGTGCTCAAGCTGCTGGCCGCTTGGGCTTTGTATGTCTGGATTATCCGGGCCGAACCACGGCCCGCACTGGAGTTGCCCACATGAACAAAGTTGTAATGCCTCGGGTCTTGGCGATCCTGTTGTGGGCGGTGCTGGCCGCCTTGGGCCTGGCTGGCTGCGCGGGGCCGCAGCCAGCGGACTACGCACGCGAGCAGCCGCGCCTGGATCTTCGCCAATACTTCAACGGGACACTGGACGCTTATGGGATCTTCACCGACCGCTCGGGTCGGGTGGTCAAGCGTTTTACGGTGGTCATGAATTGCAGCTGGAGTGGCCCGCCAGGTCAGGAGACGGGCGTGCTCGATGAGCAATTCATCTATTCCGACGGCACTCGAGAACGGCGCGTCTGGACGCTCAAACGCACGGCTGAAGGCCGCTATGTGGGTACGGCGGCCGATGTGGTGGGGCAGGCGCAGGGCGAGGAAAGCGGGAACGCCTTCCGCTTCGGCTACACCCTTCGTCTGCCAGTGGACGGCAAGACCTATGAAGTGCAATTTGATGATTGGATGTACCTCATGGACGAACGGGTGATGCTCAATAAGGCCGTGATGAGCAAATTCGGCATTCGCCTGGGGGAAGTCACCCTGAGCTTTGTCAAGCGCTGAGCCCAAAATCGTGTCCCTCAATCCCCCTTTAACCGACTGGACTGGCAAGCGAGCCTGGCTGATCGGAGCCTCCAGCGGTATCGGCCTGGCCACCGCACAAGCTTTACATCGCATGGGCGCGCAGGTGGTGGTCTCTGCGCGACAGGCGGGCTTGCTGCAAAGCTTTGTGGACCAGCATCCCGGTGCCAGCGCCCGGGAGCTTGATGTGACCGATGCGCAGGCGGTGCGACAGGTGGCCACCGAACTGCTGGCCCAGGGCCCCCTGGACCTGATCGTGTACTGCGCCGGCCACTACAAAGCCCAGCGCGCATTTGACTTTGATCTGCCGCAAGCCTTGCTGCATCAGCAAATTAACTATGTCGGGGCACTGCACCTGCTCGATGCAGTGCTGCCCGCCCTGCTGGCCCGTGGCAGGGGTCACCTCAGTCTGGTGGGCAGCGTGGCGGGCTACCGCGGCTTACCCGAGAGCCTGGCTTATGGGCCGACCAAGGCCGCCCTCATCAACCTGGCCGAGAGCCTGTACGCCGACCTGCATCCGAGAGGATTGGGCGTCAGTCTGGTCAATCCGGGCTTCGTGCAAACCCCGCTGACCGCGCAAAACCAATTTCATATGCCGGCCCTGATTAGCCCCGAACGTGCGGCGCAGGAAATGCTGGCCGGCTGGCGTCGTGGCAAATTCGAGATTCACTTCCCGCGGCGATTTACCTGGTTCATGAAGCTGCTGCGAGTCCTACCCGACGCCTGGTTCCTGCCCTTGATGGCTCGTTTTGCCCGGGGCCGCTGATGACCGCCGATCAAATGAAGCAGCGGGTCGAAGCCCTGGAGCGATTCTTCGAACAGCTCGATCCGGGCGAACTCCAGAACATAGGGCAGTTCTATGCCCCGCAGGCTTACTTCAAAGATCCCTTCAATGAGGTGCGCGGACCGGAAGAAATCCGCCGCTTGTTCGAGCACATGTACCGAGTGCTCGAGCGACCTCATTTTGTAATCACCGAGCGGGTGCTGCAGGCGCCCCAGTGCGTCTTGATTTGGGAATTCCGATTCCGCTTCCGGCGTTTTGACCGCAGGCGTGAGCAAGTGGTCAAAGGCAGCTCCCACCTGCGCTTTGGCGTGGACGGACGGGTGGAGTACCACCGCGATTACTGGGACGCTGCCGAGGAACTCTATGAAAAGATTCCGGGGCTCGGGATGTTGATGCGCTGGCTGCGTCAACAGGCCAATCGCTGAACGGTCACGGCAGCGGGGTGGAGCCCCGCGCCGCTTCAGACCGGGGCAGTCTCGATGAAACTCGGCCTCTGGGCCAGACGCTCGTACAGCCGGGCCAAGTTGGGATGAGCCGAGCGCCAGTCGATATGTGCAAAGCGCAAGTCCATATAGGCCAATGCGCACCCCACAGCCACATCCGACAAACTAAAGTGCACGCCGCTACAAAAACTTCGCTCGCCCAAACCGGTGCTCATGGCCTGCAGGGAGGCAGAGACCTTGCCCATCTGGCGGTCGATCCAGGCCTGGCTGCGTTGCCCTTCGCCACGACCCGGCCAAGTGGCCTCGAGTCTGGCCAAAATGCAGGCATCAAGAACCCCATCGGCCAATGCCTCCCAGGTCTTGACCTCCGCGCGCGCACGGCCGCCAGCGGGAATGAGCTTGCCCACGGGCGAAAGGGCATCGAGATACTCCACGATCACTCGTGAATCAAAGACCGCCTCGCCTCCTTCCATCACCAGGCAAGGCACTTTGCCCAGAGGATTTGACAAGCCCATTTCAGTGGTGGCTGACCAGACGTCCTCCAGGACGAGCTGGTAATCGAGCTTTTTTTCGGCCATCACGATGCGGACTTTGCGCACATAAGGGCTGGTAAGCGAACCGATGAGTTTCATGGCGGCAGGTTGATGAAGGCGGAATTGATGAAAAGTCATTCTAGCGATTGACGATCGCTCGATACGGCGCAGGGGCTCAGCCCTGTCGGGCCTCCCTACAATAAGGCCATGAGCTTCTCCTCCATCAGTGCGCTCTCACCGCTGGACGGCCGCTACGCGGCCAAGCTGCAGGATTTACGCCCGCTTCTGTCGGAGCAGGGCTATATGCATCGCCGTGTTCAGGTGGAGGTGACCTGGCTGATCGCACTGTCGGAGGCTGGTTTGGCGCAGTTTGAGCCCTTGAGCCCCCCAGCGCGCGCGTTCCTGCAAGCCCTGGTGAGGGACTTCAATGCGGCCGATGCGCAGGCCATCAAAGACATCGAAAAAACCACCAACCACGATGTCAAGGCGGTGGAGTATTGGCTCAAGTCACGTGTGCAGTCGCGGCCCGATTTACAAGCGGCGGTCGAATTTGTCCACTTTGCCTGCACCAGCGAGGACATCAACAACACCAGCCACGCCCTGCAGCTCAAGTCCAGCCGCGAGACGGTGCTGTTGCCCGCGATCGATCAAATTCTCCAAACCCTGCGGACCATGGCGCATCAGCACGCGCACGTGCCTATGCTCAGCCGCACCCACGGGCAGACGGCCAGCCCTACGACCGTGGGCAAGGAGCTGGCCAATGTGGTGGCCCGTCTACAGCTTGCGCGCGAGAAAATCTCAGCGGTTCGCATCCTGGGCAAGATCAATGGTGCAGTGGGCAATTACAACGCGCATCGGGCGGCCTGGCCCGACTTCGACTGGGAAGCCTTCAGTCGTCGCGTCGTGGAGGCGCCCGAGCCCGAAGGCCTGGGCTTGTTCTTTCAGCCCTACAGCACGCAAATCGAGCCGCATGACTACATGGCCGAACTCTTCGATGCGGTGGCCCGGGCCAACACCATCCTGATCGACCTGGCGCGCGATATCTGGGGGTACATCAGCCTGGGTTACTTCAAGCAGCGCCTGAAGGCCGGTGAGATCGGATCGTCCACCATGCCGCACAAGGTCAACCCGATTGATTTTGAAAACGCCGAAGGCAATCTGGGGCTGGCCAATGCACTGCTGCGGCACCTCAGTGAAAAGCTCCCGGTAAGTCGCTGGCAGCGCGATCTGACCGACTCCACCGTCCTGCGCAATCTCGGCGTGGCCTTGGGTCATGCGGTACTGGCCTATCGCTCACTCAGCCTGGGCCTGAGCAAACTTGAACTCAATCAGGAGGCTCTTGAGGCCGATCTGAATCAGGCCTGGGAAGTTCTGGCCGAGCCCATACAGACCGTGATGCGCCGCTACGGCGTGCCGCAGGCCTACGAAAAGCTCAAGGATGTCACTCGAGGTCGCTCCGTCACGCCCGAAGCTTTGCATGCCCTGGTTCGCGAGCTCGACATTCCAGATGCGGAAAAGCAGCGCCTGCTGGCCCTCACTCCGGCCGGCTACATCGGCATGGCCGCCGAGCTAGCGCGGCGAATCTGAGCCGCCGGCCGGGGACCCGGTCTGTGTGAAGAGGGTCGGAGCGCTTCGCTTCTCCAGGGCCCGGTCTGCATAGCGACCGAAGCGCCAGGCCGTGCCTTCATGCACGATGCGCCGCCAGGTGGCTCGCTTGGCACCGGGGCTCATCTGGGGCCACTTCTGAACTTCATCGAAGGTGCGGCCACAGCCCTTGCAGAGGTCATCGCCCTGACTGGTCGAACAGATGGCAATGCAGGGCGTATCCGGGGTGTGGTCGTACCAGGCGCGCCAGGCGGCCAGGGCCTGGGTCGGGAAGCTGGCCTCATCGGCCTCATCTTCCCGGAAATAGACCATCAGGGCATACACCTCCGCCAAGGCTCGCAGCTCGGGGGCCAGGGTAAAGCCGTCCGGCGACGGACTCTTGTCGCGCCAAAAATTGATGGCGGCCTCGATATCGGTGATGTGCAGCGTGGTCATGGAAGGGCAAGGGCCCATCTGGGGGACCGCGATTATGCGGCCAGAGTGCGTTTGCAGGGAATCGCGATTTCAGGTCTAATTTGGGCCCCGAAGGGGAGTAACTCCCCGGTCGCGGAGCGGCTGGCGCCTCATGCGCGCACCCGCTGCGCACCGATTGACGTGTCGTCATTACGGCGCCTGAGGCGCCCGGCCCGTCAGGTGCCCCTTACAAGGGGTCATCGAGCCAGACCTTCGATTGGAACCTGCACGGGTTCGGTCGAGGCTTTCCTCTGTTCGCGCCTCTCCGTATCGTCAGGTTTGTTCGAGGATTCGTCCTAGCTCCGCCACGACAACATTTTTAAGGAGAGCGAAATGGAACTTTTTTCACCTGCCTGGTTCTCGGCCCTACTGGCCATCATCCTGATCGATCTGGTACTGGCCGGCGACAACGCCATCGTGATTGCACTGGCGGCCCGCAACCTGCCACCCCACCTGCAAAAAAAGGCCATCCTTTGGGGAACATTCGGCGCCATTGCCGTCCGATCGGTCATGACGGTCGGCGTGGTTTGGCTCCTGAAAGTCCCCGGACTCATGCTGGTGGGAGGCTTGGGGCTGGTGTGGATTGCCTACAAGTTGCTGGCCGATCAGGGCGAGGATGAGCACGACGGCCCTGTGGCCACCACCTTCTGGGGCGCCATGAAGACCATCATCATTGCCGATGCGCTGATGGGTGTGGACAACGTGCTCGGCGTGGCTGGCGCAGCCCATGGCTCCTTCGACCTGGTGGTCATCGGTCTGCTGGTGAGTGTGCCCATCGTCGTCTTTGGCAGCTCGATCGTGCTCAAACTGGTCGAGCGGTTTCCCATCATCATCCAGGTGGGCTCGGCCGTACTGGCTTTCACCGCGGCCAAGATGATCGTCAGCGAACCCTGGTTGCAGGACGTGTACGGCGGCAAGGACGTCTGGTCGAAAGGCCATACGCCCCACATCGTGGCCCATGTTCTGACCTATGTGGTGGCGGTGGCGGGCGTGCTTTTGGCGGGCTGGTGGGCGTCGCGCCGCGCTGCCCCGCAAGACCCTTCTGACGATCCGCACAGCGCCGCCTGAGCGGGTTCGATTTGTAACCGATACACGCGGCTTGGCTTGCGTTCCTTCTGGCCCAACAGGAGTCTTCTATGCAGACCGTGATTGTTTACGTCGACGATGCCCAGCACGCCCTGCTTCAATTGCCCCAGGCGCGTGGCGGTGAAAGCGGCGCCCGGCGATGGGTCCTGATCGGCTGTCCGCCGCGGGTGACTCACCATGTAAGCCGATGGGTGACCCGAAGCGCGCGTGAGAGCTGGCGCAGCAAATGGGCGCACAAGCTCTTCTCGCAGTTGGTTCCTGCCTTGGGTCGCCCCGGCGACGAGGTGATCACCTGCATCGGCGAGAACAACCTGCAGGCTCAGTCAGAAGCCTTCCTGCGCGAGCATCAGCAGGCGCGCATCGTCGATGCGCGTCGCCCCAGACAGGGAGTGCCGCCCAGTCATGCGGGGGGGCCAGCCAGTCTGCTCTCGGCCTTCATGGCCTCAGCCAGCCCCGCGATGTGGGCGCTGGTCGAGTAAGCGCCCGGCTCCTGGGCGTTGAAAACTACTTGAGCCAGCCGCGCCGACGGAAGTACCACATGGGAATGAGCGCGCTGGCCAACATCAAGGCCAGCGCCATCGGATAACCCAGCGGCCACTCGAGCTCGGGCATGTATCGGAAATTCATGCCATACAAGCTGGCGACCAAGGTGGGCGGTAACAGGGCCACGCTGGCCACCGAGAAGATCTTGATGATCTTGTTCTGATTGATATTGATGAAACCTACGGTGGCATCCATCAGGAAGTTGATCTTCTCGAACAGGAAGGCCGTGTGAGAGTCCAGCGAATCGATATCGCGCAAGATCTGCCGGGCGTCTTCAAACTGCTCAGCGCTGAGCATCTTGCTGCGCATCATGAAGCTCAGCGCTCGCCGAGTGTCCATCATGTTGCGACGGATGCGGCCCGACAAATCCTCATGCCGGGCAATAGCCGCCAGCACCTCACCGGCCAACTCATCGGTCACGTTGCCCGATAGCACCCGGGCACTGACTTTTTCCAAGTCCACATAGATGCCTTCTATGGTGTCGGCCGAATACTCGGCATCGGCATCGAAGAGTTTGAGCAGCACATCCTTGGCATCCTCGATCAGGCCAACGGCACGACGGGCACGCATACGGACGAGCCTGAATACCGGGACGTCTTCGTCGTGAATGGAAAACAGTACCCCGCGGCTTTTGTGGCCCTCGTTCAACATGTTGAGGATGAAGGCCACGCGAACCGTGTGCGGCTCGTCGGCATCGGCAATTAGAAAGTCCGACCGGATGTGGAGCTCTCCGCTGTCTTCTTCGTAGAAACGGGCCGACTCCTCGATGTCCTCATCCATCGCATCGTCCGGGATGGACAGGCTGAAATGCTGTTTGACCCAGCGCTTTTCCTCCGGCGTGGGCGATTCGAGGTCCACCCAGATCGGCTGGAAACGCGAGAGCTCTTCCAGGGATTCGATTTCTTCCTGGAACAGTCGTCCGTTGACGAGGGTAAAGACGTTGAGCATGGCGGGCTCCCTGCGGGATCTTGTGGATCGGGTCGGGCGCAGGCTGCGGCGACTGGCCTGCGGGGCGGGGTGAAGGCTCGCTTCCAACCCCGCTCGGCCGGCCAGGCCAGGGCAGAGTTGAAAGCTAGCGACTAGGGCTGCTTTCCATGAGGCACTCCAGAGTTCGGCGCAGGGGCGATTATGGCACCGCAGGGTCGGCTTTTGGGGTCCCTGGGTGAGCTTTTTGACCCCCCGGGGGCCCCGCCAGCCGGGGGCCCGGCCCTCACAAATCCCACCGTGTCAGTGTGGATCTTGCAAACCCGCCCACACAGGCGCATGATGGGTCACCAGCGCGCTTCCACAGGTCGCCCGTGCGTACGGTCGGTCCTTTGTCCACCCTCAACAGCAAGGAGCCCCTCATGAACCTGACGATCAGCGGCCATCATCTGGAAGTCACGCCCGCGCTTCGATCCTATGTAACCAGCAAGCTCGACCGCATTGCCCGGCATTTCGATCAGGTGGTCGACATCCGGGTTCTGCTGACCGTTGACAACATGAAGGAAAAGGAGCGGCGACAGCGGGCCGAGTGCAGCCTGCACGTCAAGGGACGGGACCTCTTTGCCGAGAGTTCGCATGCCGACCTTTATGCGGCCGTGGATGAGCTCGCCGACAAGCTCGACCGACAGGTGGGTCGCCATAAAACGCGGGTTCAGGACCATCACCACCTGCCGGTCAAGCGTCAGGTGGACGGCTCCGTTCTCAACACCAGAGCCTGATCGCGCTCTTTTGTGGCGAGGCCGCCTCAAGGGCGGCCTTTTTCACAGCCCCCAATGCCCGCGGCACGGCTGTGCCATGCATAATCCGGCCTCACTCGCCATGAACCGCCTGTCCCAGATCCTGCCGGCCGGCCATGTCCTCGTGGACGTGGAGGCCACCAGTAAGAAGCGTGCTTTCGAAGAGGCAGGCCTGCTGTTTGAAAACCAGCACGGACTCAACCGCGCACTGGTCACCGACAGCCTGTTTGCCCGTGAGCGGCTGGGCTCTACCGGTCTCGGGCATGGTGTCGCCATTCCCCACGGACGAATCAAGGGCCTGAAGTCTCCTCAGGCGGCCATCTTCAGACTTTCGGGGCCCATTGGTTTTGATGCGCCAGATGAACAGCCCGTTCGACTGATCATTTTTTTGCTGGTGCCCGAGGCCGCCACCCAAAAGCATCTGGAGATCCTGTCGGAAATCGCCGAATTGCTCAGCGATGTGGCCCTGCGTGAGCAAATCATGAGTTGCAACAGCGCGCTCGACCTTCACGGTTTGATCGCCCGCTGGCAGCCCGCTCAGGTGGCTCCCTGAGCGGGAGCCGCATTAAATGAAGCCGACGGTTGTCAGCGCCGATGTCCTGTTTGAGGACCATCGCAACGCCCTCAAGTGGCAGTGGCTGGCCGGCCTGGGCGCATCCGAACGCCGCTTTGACGAGGTGGCTGTGCGGGCCGCCCGCTCGGGCGCCGACCTGGTGGGCTATCTCAATTACATCCACCCCTACCGGGTGCAGATTCTGGGCGCTCGCGAGGTGGCCTATCTGAGCGAAGGCAGCGCCGAGGATTGCACGCGGCGCATCAACCGCATCATCACGCTGGAGCCCCCGGCGCTGGTCGTGGCCGATGGCCAGACACCGCCAGACACGCTGATTGCACTTTGTGAGCGCGGCAACCTGCCGATGTTTGCCACGCCCGAGTCCGCTGCCTTTGTCATTGACGTGCTGCGGGCCTATCTGTCCAAGCATTTTGCGGACCGAACCTCCATGCATGGGGTGTTCATGGACATCCTGGGGCTGGGCGTGCTGATCACCGGCGAATCAGGTTTGGGCAAGAGTGAGCTAGGCCTGGAGCTCATTTCCCGTGGCCACGGACTGGTGGCCGACGATGCGGTGGACCTGTTTCGCATCAACCAGACCACCATTGAAGGGCGCTGCCCCGAGCTTTTGCGCAATTTGCTGGAGGTGCGGGGGATAGGCCTGCTCGATATCAAGGCCATTTTTGGCGAGACGGCGGTGCGACGAAAGATGCGCCTCAAGCTCATCGTCCATCTGGTCCGGCGGGAAACGCTGGAGCGCGACTACGACCGTATTCCTTACGAGCCCCTCATGCAGGATATTCTGGGCATCTCGGTACGAAAAGTGGTCATTCAGGTGGAGGCCGGTCGAAACCTGGCGGTTCTGGTGGAGGCGGCGGTTCGCAATGCCATCCTCGAGTTACGCGGCATCAACACCTACCAAGAGTTTGTCGAGCGACACCGTCGCGCCATGGAACAGGGCGACTGACGAACCGCCTCAAGTCACCAGACCGCTCACCTGGGGAACGATCGGACGCCGATGGGGACAAGGCGTTTTGGTGCAGCTGGCATAAATAGCCAGTGAGTGATCCGAAATCTCAAAGCCTTTGGCCAGCGCCACCGCCTGCTGCCGCTTTTCTATCTCGGCGTCATAGAACTCTTCGACATGGCCGCAATCGAGGCAAACCAGATGGTCGTGGTGCTGGCCTTCGTTGATCTCGTAGACCGCCTTGCCCGACTCAAAGTTGCTCCGATTGAGCAAGCCGGCCTGTTCGAACTGGGTCAGCACCCGATAAACGGTGGCCAGGCCGATATCCGAGCGCTCCTCGAGCAGCACCCGAAAAACGTCTTCGGCCGTCATATGCCTTTGCTTGCCCTTCTGAAAGATCTCCAGAATCTTCAGCCGCGGCAAGGTGGCCTTCAGGCCTGTGCTTTTGAGCTCGTCGATGTTGTTCATGCCCGCAATACGGTTTTGCCGCCGTGCAGATTCCTGTCCTGGGGTGCGAGGGGGGAGACCCGACCGCTACAATGACTCGCATCATATCTGTCCCGCTCAGGTCATGCCCGCCCGTTCCCCTCTTGTCCTGCTAACCGCTCTTGCGCTGGTCACCGGCGTTCCCCTGGCTGGTTGCAGTTCGGGGCCCTCGTTACTGGCACGACCGGCAAACTGGCTCACGCCTTATCGCCCGGACGTGGTGCAAGGCAACTTTATTGCCGCAGAACAAGTGGCCCAGCTCAAGCCAGGCCTGTCGCGATTGCAAGTGCGCAACTTGCTCGGCACCCCGCTTGTCTCCAGTCTGTTTCACGCCAATCGCTGGGACTATGTGTTCAGTCTGCGCCGCGGCGCAGACGCCCAGCCGCGCATGTACCGATACACCGTCTTCTTTGAAGGGGATTCGCTGGTCAAGTTCGAGGGCGACACGATGCCTACCGAGGCTGAATTCGTAGCCCAATTTAGCCAGCAGCAAGGCAGGAGCCGTCCGCCTCCCACCCTCCAGGCCACGCCCGAGCAGCTAGAAGCGGCACGGGCCTCGGCGCCCAGACCTGTCGAAACCACTGAATCGGCTGCGACGCCCGCTTCGGCTGCGCCGCCCGCACTGCCCACCAGTTATCCGCCGCTTGAAGGGGCCCGGCCTTGAGCGATCGCAATGGCCTGGCCTCTCCTCTGCGGGTGGTAGTGGCCGGAGCCGCAGGCCGCATGGGGCAGATGCTGGTCCAGGCCGTTCTGGATGCGCCAGACATGGGGCTGTATGGGGCCCTCGAGCAGCCCGGCAGCGCCGGGCTCGGGCGCGATGCGGCCGTCCATCTGGGGCGGCCCGCCTGTGGCGTGAACGTCTCCGACAAGCTCACCGACAGCTTGAAGGGGGCCCAGGTCCTGATTGATTTCACGCGGCCCGAGGGCACCTTGGCTCATTTGGCGGTGTGCCGTCAGCTGGGCGTTCACATGGTCATCGGGACCACAGGTTTTTCACCGGAGCAGAAACAGGAGATTGCGAACGCCAGCGGCGATGTGGCGGTGGTGATGGCACCCAACATGAGCGTGGGGGTCAATGTCACGCTCAAGCTGCTTGAAATGGCAGCGCGAGCCCTGTCGACCGGCTATGACATTGAGATCATCGAGGCCCATCACCGGCACAAGGTCGATGCGCCTTCGGGTACGGCACTGAAGATGGGTGAAGTCATCGCCCAATCGCTGGGCCGCGACCTCCAGGACTGCGCAGTCTACGAGCGCTATGGACACACGGGTGAGCGCGATCCGTCGACGATTGGGTTTTCCACCATTCGCGGCGGCGATATCGTGGGCGACCATACCGTCCTGTTTGCTGGCACCGGCGAGCGCATCGAGGTCACGCACAAATCATCCAGCCGCGCCACTTATGCGCAGGGTAGCTTGCGCGCCGCACGGTTCCTGGCCAGCAAGCAAAGCGGCCTGTATGACATGTTCGACGTGCTCGGGCTCAGGTAAGCCCCGGATCCTCCCATGTCGCTGCTCACCGAAGGAGATGCAATCAGCCTGATCGTGGCCTGGGTGCTGCTGATCATGTCGGTGGCCAGCTGGGTGCTGATTGTCTGGAAATCCTGGCTGTTGGTGCATCTGCAGCAGCATCTGCGCCGTGGCATGGCCGCCTTCTGGCAAGCCCCGTCCCTTGATGAAGCGGTGCAGCGCGCCCAGGCCCTGGACTCCAAGGGCTTGTTGCAGCCGCTCCTTCAAGCCTGCGATGGCGAGCGTTCGGTAGGACTGGCCGCCGCTGGAGACTTGAGAGCCCGCCTCACCCGCACCCTGCGCGAAGGCCTGCAATCGGCCAGCGAGCGATTGCAGTACGGGCAGATCGTGTTGGCTACGGTCGGCTCGACCGCACCCTTCGTCGGGCTGCTGGGGACGGTTTGGGGGATCTATCTGGCCTTGGGTGGCATGGCCTATACCGGTCAGGTCACCGTCGATCGGGTGGCTGGCCCGATTGGTGAGGCGCTGATCATGACGGCAGCCGGACTGGCGGTGGCTCTGCCGGCCGTACTGGCTTACAACGTGATGGGCCGGCTGATCGGACGGCTGGAGGCTGAGCTGGAGGGCTTCGCGCACGATCTGCGCGAATTTCTTTCGGATCGGGCGGGGCCGACATGAGCTTTGGCCGGCTGGAGCCCCGACCCTCCCAGGAGCCGATGAGCCAGATCAATGTCACGCCCTTGGTGGACGTGATGCTGGTGCTGCTGGTCATCTTCATCCTGACGGCGCCTTTCCTGGGCAGCTCGCTCCAGCTCAATCTGCCGCGCACCTCTGCACAAAACCCGGCACCGCAGGCCGGTCAGAAGGTAATGCTGGAAATCGACCGCAATGAGCGCGTGATTCTCAATGGCCAGCCCCTGGCTTTCGAGCAATTGCCTGCGCGCCTGTCGGAACTGGCGGCCACAAGCGCCGACATCGAGCTGCAGCTGCGGGCCGACCAGGCAGTGCCCTATGGGAGGGTGGTGCAGGTGCTCGGCCTGGCCAATCAGGCAGGCATTGCACGAATCGGCTTTATCGCCGAGCCTGAACTCGCTCCCCCAACGCGCTAAAGACTCTACAGGCCCGGGCCCACCACAAGCTGCCCGCACCACGCGCCGGCGCCTAGAATCGCCGCTTTGACCCCTCTGGCCCCGTCCGATGTCGGCCGATGCGGCCTGCTCCCATGCAAGACTCCACTTACGACCCCAAGAAGATCGAGGACGCCGCCCAGGCCGCCTGGCGGCAGCAGAACGCCTATCGCGTCGAGGAAGACGACCGCAAACCCCTGGGCAAGTACTACGCCTGCTCGATGTTGCCCTACCCCAGCGGCAAGCTGCACATGGGGCATGTGCGCAACTACACCATCAACGACATGCTCACGCGGCAGCTGCGCATGAAGGGTTACAACGTGCTCATGCCCATGGGTTGGGATGCATTCGGTCTGCCGGCGGAAAACGCCGCTCTGAAGAACGGCGTGCCCCCAGCGAAATGGACCTACGAGAACATCGCCTACATGAAGCAGCAGATGCAGGCCATGGGGCTGGCCATCGACTGGTCACGCGAGGTGGCCACCTGCGATCCGAGCTACTACAAGTGGAACCAGTGGCTGTTTTTAAAGATGCTCGAGAAGGGCGTGGCCTACCGCACGACCCAGATCGTCAACTGGGATCCTGTAGACAAGACGGTGCTGGCCAACGAGCAAGTGATCGACGGCCGCGGCTGGCGTACCGGCGCACTGGTCGAAAAACGCGAGATTCCGGGCTACTACCTGAACATCACCGCCTACGCGCAAGAACTGCTAGAGCATGTGCAAATGGGCAACGAGAAAGCGACGCTCGAAGGCTGGCCCGACAAGGTTCGCCTGATGCAGGAAAACTGGATCGGCAAGAGCGAGGGCGTGCGCTTTGCCTTTACCCACGACATCCGAGGGGCCGATGGGCAACTCATTGGTGACGGCCGGATGTACGTCTTCACCACGCGCGCCGACACCATCATGGGCGTGACCTTCTGTGCGGTGGCGGCCGAGCACCCGCTGGCGCTGCATGCGGCAGCCTCCCATCCAGCCCTGGCGACTTTCCTGGAGGAATGCAAAAGTGGGGGCACCACAGAAGCCGAGCTGGCCACGCAAGAAAAGAAGGGAATGCCCACCGGCCTGTTCGTCACGCACCCACTGACAGGGGCAAAGGTCGAGGTCTGGGTCGGCAACTACGTGCTCATGAGCTACGGCGATGGCGCCGTGATGGGTGTGCCGGCGCACGACGAGCGTGACTTCGCATTTGCCTTGAGATACCAGCTGCCGATCAAGCAGGTTGTGTCCGTCAAGGGCCAGACCTTCGATGCCAGCGCCTGGCAGGACTGGTACGGTGACAAGCAGGCCTGCGTCTGTGTCCACTCGGGCGAGCTCGATGGCCTGAGCCAAAAAGCCGCCGTCAATAAAGTGGCCGAGCTGTTGAAAGCCAAGGGCCTGGGTGAAAAGAAGACCACCTGGCGGCTGCGCGACTGGGGGATCAGCCGTCAGCGCTACTGGGGCACCCCGATTCCGATCATCCATTGCCAGGCGCATGGCGCGGTGCCGGTGCCCGAGAAAGACCTCCCCGTGGTCTTGCCGCAGGACTGCATTCCCGATGGTTCGGGCAATCCGCTGGACAAGCACGAAGAGTTTCATCGAGGAGTGGTCTGCCCAATCTGCGGCCAAGCCGCACGGCGCGAGACCGACACCATGGACACCTTTGTGGACTCGTCCTGGTACTTCATGCGCTACTGCGACCCAACCAACGATCAAGCCATGGTCGCAGGTGGTACGGACTATTGGATGCCGATGGACCAGTACATCGGCGGTATCGAGCACGCCATCCTGCACCTGCTCTATGCCCGCTTTTGGACCAAAGTGATGCGCGACCTGGGCCTGGTCAAGGTCGACGAACCCTTCACCCGCCTGCTGACTCAAGGCATGGTGCTCAACCATATTTACTCGCGCAGGGGGGAGAAGGGGGGTATCGAGTACTTCTGGCCCCATGAGGTGCAGGACCAGCACGACGCCAGCGGGAAGGTCATTGGCGCCGTGCTCAAACAAGCCAAGGGCGATCTGCCGGCAGGCACCCCCATCGTCTACGAGGGCGTGGGGACGATGAGCAAGAGCAAGAACAACGGGGTCGATCCGCAGGACCTGATCGAAAAATACGGGGCCGACACCGCCCGCCTCTACACCATGTTCACCGCGCCGCCGGAGGCCACCCTGGAGTGGAACGACGCCGCAGTGGAGGGCAGTTACCGATTTCTGCGGCGGGTCTGGAATTTCGCAGTCCGACTGGCGAGCCAGCCGGCCGAGACGCTGCAGGCCCAGGCCCTGCAACCGGGAGCTCGAGCACTGAGACGCGAGATTCACAATGTGCTCAAACAGGTGGACTACGACTACCAGCGCATGCAGTACAACACCGTGGTCTCCGGTGCAATGAAGATGCTCAACGCGCTGGAGGACTTCAAACCCTCGCCGGAACAGGCCGGGGATGCGGCAGTTTTACGCGAAGGCTTTGGCATCTTGCTGCGTTGCCTCTACCCCGCCACCCCACATGTGGCGTACGCACTCTGGCAAGAATTGGCTTTTGACCGCGTGCACGGACCTTTGCTGGACGCCGCCTGGCCCCAGGTCGATCCGCAGGCGCTGGAACAAGATGAGGTGGAAATGGTGCTGCAGATCAATGGCAAGCTGCGCGGCTCGATCAAGGTGGCCGCAACGGCCGATCGGGCTCAGATCGAAGCGGCCGCTCTGGCCAGCGAAGCCTTCCAACGACAGGCCGCTGGGCAGCCCCCTCGCAAGATCGTGGTGGTACCTGGCCGGCTTATCAATCTGGTGGTCTGAAGCCATGCAGCGCCGCACGCTCGTAGTGTCCGCAGCAGCGCTGGCGATGCTGGCTGGCTGCGGGTTTGCGCTGCGCAAGCCGCCCCAGTTCGCCTTTCAATCGTTGTACCTTCAAATGCCACCGGGCAGCACCCTGGGGCCCCTGATCATCCGCTCGCTGCAGTTCAACCCGCAGCTTCGGGTCCTGACCTCGCCTAACGAGCGCGCCTCGGCCGATGCGATTTTGGAAGTACGGTCCGAACAGCGCGAAAAAATCGTGGTGGCCCTCAATGCTGCCGGCCAGGTGCGCGAGTTCGACCTTCGCTTGCGATTGCGCTTTCGCCTGATCACGCCGCAGGGCCGCGAGCTCATTCCCGATGCCGAGCTGCTGCTTTCCCGAGAGATCGGATTTGCCGAAACCGCGGTGCTGGCCAAGGAAGAGGAGGAAGCGCTGCTCTACCGAGACATGCGCAACGACATGGTGCAACAGCTGATGCGGCGCCTGTCTGCCGTCACGCGCCTTGATGCCGGTCCCGCACCCCCTGTCCGCTAAGACCTCTCTTTTTTACAATCGCGCCATGCAGCTGGCCCCCGCCCAACTGGCCCCTCATCTCGCACGCGGTCTGCGCAGCCTCTATGTGTTGCATGGAGATGAGCCTTTGCTGGTTCAAGAGGCGGCCGATCTCATTCGCAATAAGGCGCGCGAGCACGGACACACCGAGCGCAGCGTACACACGGTGGCCGGGGCGCACTTTGACTGGAGTGCCGCAGTCGCCGCGTGTAGCGCCATGAGCCTGTTTGCCGATCGCCAGCTCATCGAATTGCGTATCCCCAATGGCAAGCCGGGCAAGGAAGGCGCCGTGGCGTTGGTGGCGCTGGTGCAAGCCTTGCAGGATCAAGATGCCGTGCTGGGACTGATCACCCTGCCTCGGCTTGATCGACAGACCCGCAACAGCGCCTGGTTCGCCGCCCTTGAGTCGGGCGGGGTTTGCATTCAAATTGATTCGGTCGAGCGCGCAGCGCTTGCGCAGTGGATCGCGCAGCGGCTGGCTGCGCAGGGCCAGCGGGTAGCTCCAGGTGCCCAGGGCCAGCAGGCCCTGAGTTTCTTTGCCGACCGGGTCGAGGGCAATTTGCTGGCAGCCCACCAGGAAATCCAGAAGCTCGGCCTGCTTTATCCGCCCGGCGAGCTCACGCTTGAACAGGTGGAGGCCGCCGTGCTCAACGTGGCCCGCTACGATGTTTTCAAGCTCTCCGAAGCGGTATTGGCAGGCCAGGTTTTACGCGTGCAGCGCATGATCGAAGGTTTACGCGCCGAGGGCGAATCCGAGGTATTGGTGCATTGGGCCCTATCGGAAGACATTCGCAGCCTCAAGCGAGTCAAGGATGCCATTAGCGAAGGCCGGCCGATTCCGGTGGCGCTGCGTGAAAACCGCATCTGGGGTCTCAAAGAGCGTCTGTTCGAACGAGTGCTGCCCTTCATGGCATCGGGCACCCTGGCCAGCTTGCTGGAGGCCGCACACAAAGTCGACGGGGTCGTCAAGGGCTTGCGCCAACCCGATTGGCCCAGTGACGGCTGGCAGGCCTTGCACCGACTGGCCCAGCAGTTGTGTCAGCTTTGCGCCCAGGGCGAGCGGCCGACGCGTTCCGCCCGACCGGCCGCCTGAAGGCGCGCAGCGATGCCGGTACCCCATCGCGCCATCGAGCCCAGCCCGCACAGCAGACCACTGGCCATCCTCAGTGCGCTGGTCGATGAGCAGCGAGGCCTGATCGATCATCTCCAAGGGGCGCGCTGCGTCGATCACGCCGGCCGAAAATTCTGGCTCGGTCACCTGCAAGGTGTACCGGTGGTGCTCACGGTCTCGCGCATCGGCAAGGTATCGGCTGCGCTGACCGCCGCAACCCTGATCGAGCGTTTTAAGGTCTCGGCGATCGTCTTTACCGGCGTGGCTGGCGCCATGGACGAGGCCTTGCAGGTCGGTGACGTGGTGATCGCGCGCGAGTTTCTCCAGCATGACCTGGATGTCTCGCCCCTGTTTCCGCGCTACGAGCTGCCAAGCTACGGCCGGGCGCGTATGGGCTGCCACCCGGAGCTGTCCGATCGGCTGGCAGAGGCAGCCCAGCAGGCTTTGGCGTACAACTTCCCCGCCGCCCGTCTTCACCAAGGGCTGGTCGTCAGCGGAGATCGATTCGTCTGCGGCGCGCAAGAGGTTCGCCAACTGCGTGAGCGATTGCAAGGGGATGGCCACTGGGCCCTGGCTGTCGAGATGGAGGGCGCAGCCGTGGCACAGGTTTGCACCGACCATGGCCTGCCCTATGCCGCGATGCGCACGATTTCGGACCGGGCAGATGACCAGGCCCATCGCGACTTTGCACAATTCATCGAGCAGGTAGCCAGTCGTTACGCGCAAGCGATCATCGAGCGACTGCTGCCCGCCATGGCGGCCGCAGGACCCTGAGGGGGCGCGCCCGCATCGGCAGGGGCCCCGGCCTACAGGCGACTTATGCCGACAACGCCGCCTCAATGTCGGCGGCGATGGATTCGGGCTTGTCCATCGATCCGTATCGCCGGATCACCTGCCCGTCCTTGCCCACCAGAAACTTGGTGAAATTCCATTTGATGGCCTGTGTGCCCAACACACCCGGGGCGCTGCGGGTGAGCCACTGAAACAGAGGATGGGCCTCCGATCCATTGACCTCGACCTTGCTCATCATGGGGAAGTTCACACCATAGTTCTTCTGGCAGAAACTCAGAATCTCGGCCTCCGGCTTGGGATCCTGTCCTCCAAACTGATTGCAGGGAAAGCCGATCACCGTCAAGCCCTGGGCACCATAGCGCTGGTGTAGCTGCTCCAGTCCCGCAAACTGCGGGGTAAAGCCACAGGCGCTGGCGGTGTTGACCACCAGCACCACCTGCCCTTGCAAATCTTTCAGGTCCCAGTCCTGACCGTCGATGCGTCGTGCAGAGAAATCGTACAGGCTGCCCATGTTCAAACTCCCAGTCATAAAGGCCAAATTGTGCGAGCGCCGCAATAAGCCTGCGTCGCAGCGGGTTCGCTGCTGCGCTTGCGCTGCCTAGCCCTGGCGCGCCGATCCGATAGCGGCCATCAACGCCGCCAGGACAATCAGACTGCCGCCCAGCAGCGTTCGAGTGTCAATTTGCGCCGCATCCATCAGAGAGGACGAGACACTGGCAAACAGGATTTCGGTGAGCATGATCAAGGCGGTGGTACTGGCGGCCAGTCGCGCAGCTCCGTACTGCAGCGCAAGATTGCTTGCCAGGAAGGCCAGGCAGAGCCCCAAAGCGATGGGCAGGCCCTCGACCGGCAGGACCGGTGCAGCCACAAGACCCAGACCGGTGCCCAGCAGACCGGCGGTGCCGGCCATGAGGGCCCCGCCGCCGAACATGGCCAGCATTCGGCCTTCACTGGGGGTGTAGTTGTAGCGCCGCAGCAGGATATTGGTCAAGGCAAAGAAAAACCCGCCCACCACGGCCAGCGCATCAGCGGCATCCTGCGGCAGCGGCCAGGGCGAGTCCGGCGTTTTCAGCACGATCACTACGCCGGTCAAGGCCAACAGCAGCCGCATCAGCGCAGCGGGCGTCGGTCGCTCGCCCAGCAGCGGCCAGGCCAACATGATGGACCAGGCGGGCATGAGGTAGAACAGCAGCACCACCCGCACCACATCGCCCACGCTGACAGCCCAGTTAAAGCCCACGTTGGTCATTCCGGCTGCGAACAGCAAGAACCACAGCGGCCGATGCGTCAGCAACGCTTGCCATGAGTGCGGTCGCCAAAGCAGGATGAAGACCAGCGCGCCCGCATAGACAAAAGCGGTAGACCACAACGGATGCAAGCCCAGGTGCTGCAATTGGCGCAAAGGCCACCAGGACAAGCCCCAAACCAGCGCATTGATCAACAGTCCGCCAGCCGCCAGCCAAGGCACGCGGGTCAAAGGGACGTTCAAATCGCGGCTGGGTGACATCAGGCGGCTTTAGAGCTGCCGCAGTGGCAGGCTGAGGGCGAGAAGGTTTTCAGTGCGATTTGTCGCTGCGCGCGATGGCCAGCAAAGCTTGCACTTCGTCGGCATGGTGGACCAGATTGCTTTGGTGCCACCGCTTGATGATCCACATCACGACGGCCACCACCAAGCCAAATGCGGTGATGGCGCCAAAGGCCGACATCCCCAGCCCGGTAGACAGCGCGTAGAAAGCCCCCAGGCCCAAGATGCAGGCCTGCTCGTTGAAATTTTGCACCGCAATCGATCGCCCGGCGCCCATCAGGTTGTGCCCACGGTGTTGCAGCAGCGCATTCATCGGCACCACCAGAAAGCCCCCCAGACCGCCCAACAAGATCAGGAAGGGGGCGGCGACCCAGACGTTGTCAATGAAAATCATCAGGATCACCAGCAGACCCATGCCAATGCCCAGCCAGATCAGGCTGGTGGCCTGGTCCAGTCGGGTGCGGGTGGAGGCAATCACCGCCCCCACGCCCGTGCCGATGGCCACCACCCCGACCAGCGTGGAGGCCTGGGTGGTGTTGTAGCCCAAGGCAGCAGCAGCCCAGGCCAGGACGATGTAGCGCAGATTGCCCGCGACACCCCAGAAAAGCGTGGTGGTGGCCAGCGAGATCTGACCGAGTTTGTCGCGCCAAAGGGCACGGTTGCAGACCCGGAAGTCCGGCAACAGATGAAGCAGGTTGGCGGGCATGGGCCGCATCTCCACGCCGGTGTTGGGGATGCGCGTGTTGAACCAGGCGGCCAGCGCGTAGACCCCCATGAGAGTGATCAGCGCCGCCTCGGGTGGTGTGTCGATGCCGGTGTCGAAGACCGGGACGTCAAATCCCAGCAGGGCGCCCGAAATGTGCGGCCCCACCAATTGGCCGCCAAGCAGGACACCGAGAATAATGGAGGCAATCGTCAGGCCCTCGATCCATCCATTGGCCTTGACCAGCTGCGAGGCGGGTAGCAATTCAGTAAGGATGCCGTACTTGGCGGGAGAATATGCCGCGGCGCCAAGCCCCACAATGGCGTAAGCCAACAAAGGGTGAGCGGAAAACAGCATGACCACGCAGCCGACCACCTTGATGGCATTGCTAACGAACATCACCTGCCCTTTGGGCCTGGAGTCAGCAAATGCACCCACGAAGGGCGCCAGCACCACATAAAAGAAGGCGAACATGGGCACCAGCGCCGCCGGCTGCCATTTAGGGGCTCCACCAGAGCGCAAGAGTTCAACGGCCACCACAAAAAGCGCGTTGTCAGCCAGCGAGCTGAAAAACTGCGCCGCCATGATGGTGTAAAAACCGCGTTTCATGCAGGGGATGGAAACAGTGGGGCCTTGCCGGTGGCCTTCATGCAGGGCAAACCTGCGGATTGGCCACACAGGCCGATTGCAGAAGGTCACGGTTTATAGCACGGCCTCTGATGACAAAATCAGCCAAAGGCTTGGCCCGTTACAACCGGATGCCTTGGTTGACGGCCCACCCGAACCTAATTTGATCCGATCGCTTCAAACCCGCCCCTCATGCCGCGTCCGATACTGGCCACTGTGAACCCCTGGCATCTGCGCCACAACCTCGATCGGGTGCGCTCCTTTTCCCCTGAGGCGAAAGTCTGGGCGGTGGTCAAGGCCAATGCCTATGGTCATGGGATCGAACGTGTTTTTGAAGCCTTCCGCAGCGCCGACGGATTTGCCCTACTCGACCTCAGCGAAGCCGAGCGTCTTCGGGCCCTGGGCTGGCGGGGTCCGATCTTGCTGCTGGAGGGTTGTTTTGAATCTCGCGATCTCGAAACTTGCTCCCGTCTGGGTCTTTGGCATGTGGTCCACTGCAGCGAACAGATTGACATGCTGGCTGCCCACAAGACGCAGCAGCCCCACCGGGTATTCCTGAAGATGAATTCAGGCATGAACCGACTGGGCTTCAAGCCCGAGCGCTATCGGACAGCCTGGGCTCGCCTGCAGGCCCTGACGCAGGTCGAGGACATCGGGCTGATGACCCATTTCAGCGACGCCGACGGCCCCAAGGGGATAGAGGCCCAATGGGCCACCTTCAATCATGCAACGACCGACTTGCCGGGTGAGCGCTGCCTGAGTAACAGCGCGGCCAGCCTGCGCCATGCGAAAAGGCTTGAGCCCCACAGTGACTGGATCCGGCCAGGCATCGCGCTCTACGGAGGGGCTCCCGATTTTCTGTCTCCCGATGCGGGGGCCTGGGACCTGCGCCCTGGCATGAGCCTGAGGGCGCACATCATTGCCACCCAGGATCTACAAGCAGGCGAGGCCGTGGGATATGGGTCCACTTTCGTTGCCGATCGCCCCATGCGCATCGGTGTGGTGGCCTGCGGATATGCCGATGGTTACCCTCGCCACGCGCCAACCGGCACGCCGGTTCTGGTGGCCGGTCGACGCAGCCGCCTGCTGGGGCGGGTCAGCATGGACCTGCTGTCTGTGGACCTGAGCGATCAGCCCGATTGCGGCTTGGGCACCGAGGTGACCCTATGGGGCGAGGCCGCCAGCGGCGAGCCCTTGGCCGTCGATGAGGTGGCCGCCGCCGCCGGAACCATAGGCTACGAGCTGATGTGCGCTCTAGCCCCTCGCGTGCCGGTCGTGCTGCAAGCGCAAGCCTGATCCCCGCTCTGCCCCGCTGCCAGCAGGGCAGGGATGACCCGCTTGCGCTTGACGACACAGTCTTCCATAGTTGTGCTTTTACGGTTTGGCTCCATCATGCAACGTCGATCTTTCTTCTGCTCTGCCTTGTCGCTCGTGCTGGCTGCCGTAGCGATGCAGCCCGCCCTGGCGCAAAACTTTCCCAGCAAACCGGTCCGTATCGTGGTGCCCTTCGGCGCGGGAGGAGTGGCCGATCTGACGGCCCGCACAGTCGCCGGCCGACTGGCCGAGCAGATTGGCCAAGCTGTCGTCATCGAAAACAGGCCAGGGGCAGGCGGTATCGCCGCTGCCGAGGCCGTACTGAAAGCGGAGCCGGACGGACATACTTTGCTGCTGATGTCCAATGGCACGGCAGTGAGCGCGGGGCTTTTCAAGTCGCTGCCGTTTGACACCCTCAAGGACTTTGCGCCCGTCTCCACCCTGGGCTATTTCGATATCGCAATCGTCGCGCCGGTCGACTCTCGGTTCAAATCTCTCTCCGAAATGCTCGTCTTTGCGCGAGCCAACCCTGGCAAGCTCAATATCGGCAGCATCAACATCGGCAGCACTCAGAATCTGGCCGCAGAGCTGTTCAAGTCCAGCGCAAGCATCGATGTGCAGATCGTTCCGTTTAACGGTACACCGGCCGTAGTGACCGCCCTGCGCGGCGGTCAGATCGATGCGGCCGTGGAAATCCTCGGCCCCATCATGTCCCAGGTCAATGCCCGCGCCTTAAGGGTACTGGCCGTGACGGGAGACAAGCGTGCGGCCGCCTTGCCCGAGGTGCCCACCGCCCGCGAAAGCGGCTTGACCGGCTTCGTGGCCTCCAGCTGGAATGGATTGGCGGCGCACGCACGCACGCCGCGACCGTTACTCGATCGCTGGAACCGGGAGGTGGTCGCGGCGCTCAATCACCCCGATGTACGCAGACGCCTGTCCGAACTCAACGTCGATGCGCAGTCAAGCTCGCCCGAGCAAGCCTCCGCCCTGCTGGCCAACGAGGTCAAGCGATGGAGTGAAGTCATCGTACGGGCCCGCATCCCGCAGCAGTGAAATTGGAGCCCCCGATCTCGATAGCCTGCCTCTGCTCGATGGCGCCGCGACCGGTTCTGCAGGAACTGGCCCGACGCTGGCTGCTGGCAGGCGGCCAGGCGCTGAATGTGCAGGCTCTGGGCGGGGTCGAGGCCGCGCGACGGGTGGCGCAGGGCGATCCCGCCGATGTCGTGGTGCTGGCCCGTGAGGCCATAGATACCTTGATAACCGAAGGACACTTGCAGGCCGGTTCGTGCCAGGACCTGATGCGATCGCTGGTGGCGGTGGCTTGGCCTGCGGGCCGGCCCGCACCGGATCTGACCGGTCTGCCTGGTTTACAGCAAGCCCTGCTTGCAGCGCGGAGAGTGGCTTACTCCACTGGACCGAGCGGCCAAGCCCTTTTGGCGCGCCTGGCACAGTGGGGGCTTATCGAGCAGATCAAGGACAAATTGGTGCAGGCTGCGCCCGGTGTGCCGGTGGGTCACCTACTGGCGCAGGGGCAGGCCGAGCTGGGCTTCCAACAGCGCAGCGAACTCATGGGGCTGCCCGATATCGAGTGGGCCTTGCTGCCCGCCGAGGCCGAGATCGTCACCGTATTTAGCGGTGCACTCCGTGCGCGCGCGAATCTGCCCGAAAGCAGCGCCCACTGGCTGGCTTTTTGCGCCAGTGCCCAGGCGCGGGAGGTCCTGTTGCAGCACGGCATGGAGCCTGCCTGAAACTGTCCGCGCTGATCCTTCTCCAAACAATCCCATGATCATCGACTGTCACGGCCACTTCACCACCGCACCCAAAGCCCTAGAAGACTGGCGCAACCGCCAGATAGCCGCGCTGGCCCAACCGGCCTTGATGCCGCGCGCGGCTGAGCTGCACATCAGCGACGATGATTTGCGCGAGGCGATCGAAAGCAATCAGCTCAGGCTCATGCGCGAGCGCGGCATTGACTTGACGCTGTTCTCGCCTCGAGCGAGCTTCATGGCGCATCACATTGGTGACTTCCAGGTGTCCTCGGCCTGGGCGGCCATTTGCAACGAGCTGGTGTTCCGTGTCAGCCGTTTGTTTCCAGCGCATTTCGCACCGGTGGCCATGCTGCCTCAGTCACCAGGCGTCGATCCTGCCAGCTGCATTACCGAGCTGGAGCGATGCGTCAGGGACTACGGGGCAGTGGGTATCAACCTCAACCCCGATCCCTCGGGGGGTCACTGGACCAGCCCACCGCTGACCGATCGCCACTGGTACCCCATTTACGAAAAGATGGTCGAGCATGATCTGCCGGCCATGATCCATGTCAGCACGAGCTGCAACGCCTGCTTTCATACCACCGGCGCGCACTACCTCAATGCGGACACCACCGCTTTCATGCAGCTCATCCAGGGCGATTTGTTCAAGGACTTTCCGAACCTCAAATTCCTAATTCCGCACGGGGGCGGCGCCGTCCCTTACCACTGGGGGCGCTTCCGAGGCCTGGCGCAGGAGATGAAGAAACCGCTGCTCGGCGAACATTTGCTCCACAACGTGTTTTTCGATACCTGCGTCTACCACCAGCCCGGCATTGACCTGCTGAACAAGGTAATTCCCGTCAAGAACGTGCTGTTTGCATCCGAGATGATCGGTGCCGTGCGGGGCATTGACCCCACCACCGGGCATGCCTATGACGACACCAAGCGCTATATCGAAGCCAGCACCCTGCTGAGTCCGCAGGACAAGCATGAAATCTATGAGGCCAATGCGCGTCGCGTGTTTTCGCGACTCGATGACCGGCTGCGCGCTGAAGGCCGTTGATCGGACGAAAGGGAAATAGACCATGTATGAGCTCGGTGTTGTCTACCGGCGTATTGAGCGGGCCGATCGTCGGGCCACCGAAGCGCTGGCCCCCCTTGGCTCGGCCACAGTGCACGAGGCCATGGGTCGGGTCGGTCTGATGAGGCCTTATCTGCGACCGATTTATGCCGGCGCCCAAGTTGCAGGAACGGCGGTGACAGTGCTGCTGCACCCCGGCGACAACTGGATGCTGCATGTGGCCGCCGAACAAATCAGGCCGGGCGACATCGTGGTGGCTGCCCTGACCTCCGAATGCACCGATGGCTACTTTGGTGATCTGCTGGCCACCAGCTTCAAGGCGCGTGGCGCGAGCGCGCTGGTCATTGACGCCGGCGTGCGCGATGTGCGGACCCTCACCGAGATGCAGTTTCCAGTCTGGAGCCGTGCGATCAGCGCCAAGGGCACCATCAAGGCGACTCTGGGCTCGGTCAACATTCCGGTGGTGTGCGCCGGTGCATTGGTGCATCCGGGCGACGCCATCGTGGCCGACGATGATGGAGTGGTTTGTGTGCCGCGCATGCGAGTGGCAACGACCTTGCAGGCCGCGCAAACCCGTGAGGCCAACGAGGGTGACAAGCGCGCCCGTCTGGCCGCAGGGGAACTGGGCCTGGACATGTACAAAATGCGCGAGCCGCTGGAGAAGGCGGGACTGCGCTACCTCGATTGAGGCGATCGATGAGCACCCGCCCCACCAGCGGCCCGTTCAGCAAGACCGAGGGCTGGCTTGACTGGTATGACCGCCCCTCTCGCCCCCGCTTGGTCCTGCCGGCGGGCAGCGTCGATGCCCATTGCCATGTCTTTGGCCCCGGCGCTGTCTTTCCCTACGCACCCGAGCGCAAATACACGCCCTGTGACGCAAGTGCCGAGCAGCTCTTGGCCTTGCGCGATCATCTGGGTTTTGCGCGCAATGTGATTGTCCAGGCCACCTGCCACGGCGCCGACAATTCAGCCTTGGTCGATGCCTTGCGCAAGGCGGGTGGCCGCGCCCGTGGTGTGGCCACGGTCCGTCGCGACATCTCTTGGGCGCAGCTCCATGAGCTGCACGCAGCCGGTGTACGCGGGGTCCGCTTCAACTTCGTCAAGCGGCTGGTCGATTTCACCCCGCGCGAAGAGCTGCTGGAAATTGCCCACCGCATCGCTCCCCTGGGCTGGCATGTGGTGGTTTATTTCGAAGCAGTGGACCTGCCTGAACTGTGGGATTTCTTCACCGCCCTTCCCACCCAGGTGGTCGTTGACCACATGGGCCGCCCCGATGTCAGCCGGCCGATCGACAACTCCCCCTTCGAGCTGTTTTTACGGCTGATGCGCGAGCACTCGAATGTTTGGAGCAAAGTCAGCTGTCCGGAGCGTCTGAGCCAATCAGGCCCCCCAGCAGTCGACGCTGAGCACGCGCCCTATCAGGATGTGGTGCCCTTCGCGCGTCGAGTGGTCGAGCAGTTCCCCGATCGCGTGCTGTGGGGAACCGACTGGCCGCACCCTAATTTGAAGGGTCACATGCCCGACGACGGTCTGCTGGTCGACTTCATTGCGCACATCGCACCCACTGCCGCGCTACAGCGCAAGATGCTGGTAGACAACCCAATGCGCCTGTACTGGCCCGAGGAGCGCAGACCCCTTGCAGCCGAGGAAGCGGATTAGGGCCGTCAGCGCTTACGCAGGCCCAGCGCCATGACGGCGGACACCACGATCAGTGCGCCTGCGATCTGCATGGGCGCGATGGTCTGCCCCAGAATAGGCCAAGCCAGCACCAGTGCGACCACCGGTTCGATGTTGAGAATGGGTGAATTGCCCATCACCCCCAGCCGCGGAAGCACCGTCAGCACGATGGTGATGCCGGTTCCGTACAACGCGGTCAGCAGCACCAGTCCCAGCCAACCGGTGCCGGTCTGCGGCAAATGCCAACTGTCCCGCAGCCAGCACAGGGCCGCAGCCATCACGCAGGCCAAGGCCATGGTGTAGGCCGTGCGCAAGCGCGCATCCACGCCGGCCACCTCCTGCTGGGTCAAGGTCAGCAGCAGCCCAAAGCTCGCCGCCGCAATCAGCGCGTAGCTCAGGCCTTCGCCTATGCGCTGCCACTGGCCCTGCACGCCCAGGCCCGAGACGGCGCCAGTGACATCCAGGGCCAGGGCCAGCCCCGCCATCAGCACCGGCATGGCCAGCAGCAGACTGCGCGCGGGTCGCTGCCGGTACAGCAGCCAGGCCCACAGCCCAATGAAGATCGGAAAGGTGTTAAAGGCCAGCAATGCCAGCGCCACTGGCAGCCGCGCCACTGCCGAGTAGATGGCAATGCTCTGCAGGCCCACCAGCAGTCCGGTCCCAGTGAGCACCTTCCACTGCCGCGATTGCGGCCACTGCGCTGGCCCTTGCCAGCGCAGCAACAGGCCCAGCACCAGGGCGGTGACGCCACTGCGGAACACCACCGCGGTGCTGACGTCAGTGCCGTCATTGAAGGCCAGACGCGCGGCCACATGATTGGCGCCCATGATGCTGGCAGCGGCCAGCAGCGTCAGAAAGGCAGTGGTGCTCAGGGCGCGCTGCGTCATGCTGCCCCGGGCCTTGGCCCGGTCGTCGAGGCCGGCCACGGATACAGGCCTTTGATCCGTGCCTGCAGGCGCGCCAGCCCCAGCAGAGCATCAATGAGCGGTGTGGCCACGCCCGTGCGCAGGCCCAACTCATGGACCACGGTCAGCAAGGCGTCGAGCTCAAGGGCCTTGCCTGCCTCCACATCCTGCAGCATCGAGGTCTTGAAGCGCCCGAGCTGGCGCGTCACCACATGGCGGTCTTCAGGGTCGAGCGTGATGGGCGCGCCGATACGCGCACCTATTTCACGCGCCTCGATCATCATGCCTGAAATGGCATGGCGCAACAGATCATCGTCCATGATCAGATCAGTGGTGGCGCCTGTCAGCGCGCTGATCGGATTGACGGTCATATTGCCCCACAGCTTGAACCAGATGTCACGCTGTATGCAGTCCGACGCTTCAGCCTCAAAGCCGGCTCGAGCCAGCAGAGCCACCAAGGCCTGCAGCCGCTCGCTGCGGCCACCGGCCGGCTCGCCCAGCACCAGACGGTTACCAAAATGATGGCGCGCCAGGCCCGGCTCGGGTACCGAACAGCTGGCATGAACCACCGCGCCCATCACCTGGCGGGCGGGGATCGCGCGGGCAATTCTTCCGTCGGGGTCGATGGACTGCAGCGGGCGGCCCGCCTGCTCGCCACCAAAGCCCTCGAAGAACCACCAAGGCACCCCATTCATGGCGGTGAGCAAGATGGTATTGGGTCCGATCAGCGGACCGATGGCCGCTGCAATGTCATGCATCGCCGGCGCCTTGACGGAAATGACCACCAGATCCTGCACGCCCAGCGCCTCGGCCCGGTCACTGGCCTGTACAGCAGCTTGATGCGGCAGCTCCGCGCCCGAGACAAGCCGCAGGCCCTGGCTGCGCAACGCTTGCAGCGTGGCGCCCCGAGCCAGCGCGCTCATGGTGCAGCCGGCCCGTGCCAGATGCACGCCGATCCACAGGCCGATAGCGCCCACACCGACGATGGCCACCTTGGCAGGCGCGATGGCATGGGGCTTTAAGCTCATGGCGGCAGTCTAACCGGCCGTCCGGATGGGGCCGACCTCTACACTTGCGCCCATGGTCAAGACCTCCTACAACTGCAGCGAGTGCGGCGGCCACAGCGCCAAGTGGTTAGGCAAATGCCCGCAGTGCGGGGCCTGGAACAGCCTGGTCGAGACCAGCGCCGACCCGGCCGGAGCAGGAAAGAACCGCTTTGGCGCTCGTTCGGCGCTGGCGCCAGCCTCGCCGGTGATGCCGCTCTCGCACATCGAGGCCAGCGACTTCGAACGCACACCCACTGGGCTGGACGAGCTGGACCGGGTGCTTGGCGGCGGCATGGTCGAAGGCGGCGTCGTCCTGATTGGCGGCGACCCAGGCATTGGCAAGTCCACTCTGTTGCTGCAGGCGCTCGATGCCCTGAACCGGCAAGGCCGCAAGACGCTTTACGTCACCGGCGAGGAAAGCGGTGCCCAAGTGGCCCTGCGCGCGCGGCGTCTGGGACTGGAGGGCTCACAGGTGCAGGTGTTGGCCGAAACCGAGCTCGAAAAAATGCTCAGCACCCTGCAGACCGAAAAGCCGGATGTGGCGGTGATCGACTCCATTCAGACGGTGTATTCGAACCAGCTCACCAGCGCTCCGGGCTCCGTCGCGCAAGTGCGCGAATGTGCGGCACATCTGACGCGAATCGCCAAAGACGAAGGGGTGACCGTCGTGATGGTCGGGCACGTGACGAAAGAGGGTGCACTGGCCGGCCCACGCGTGCTCGAGCACATGGTCGACACCGTGCTGTATTTCGAGGGCGACACCCATTCGAGCTTTCGTCTGGTGCGCGCCATCAAGAATCGCTTTGGCGCCGTCAATGAGATCGGTGTTTTTGCGATGACCGAAAAGGGGCTCAAAGGAGTAAGCAACCCGAGCGCCATTTTTCTGTCGCAGCATTCAGCGCCGGTGCCGGGCAGCTGCGTGATGGTCACCCTTGAAGGCACGCGGCCGCTGCTGGTTGAAATCCAGGCCCTGGTGGATTCAGGCGGCCCAAGCCCTAGGCGTCTGTCGGTCGGGCTCGACCGGGATCGACTGGCCATGCTGCTGGCCGTGCTGCATCGGCACGCAGGTGTCGCCTGCATGGACCAGGACGTGTTTGTCAATGCAGTGGGGGGCGTGCGCATTGGTGAGCCGGCCGCCGATCTGGCGGTGCTGCTGGCCATCACTTCGAGCTTGCGGGGACGGCCTTTACCCAAAGGCTTTCTCGCCTTTGGCGAGGTCGGTTTGGCCGGCGAGGTTCGGCCTGCGCCGCGCGGTCAGGAGCGATTGAAAGAAGCGGCCAAGCTGGGTTTTTCAGTAGCAGTCGTGCCCAAGGCGAATGCGCCCAAAAAGCCGATCGATGGACTGACGCTGCATCCAGTCGAGCGGATCGAGCAAGTGATCGAAGTCGTGCGCGGCCTGTAGCCAGGCCCGGGGCTTCGCCCAGGGCTTGGCTGCCTCCCTCTTTTTTGCCCCGGATCCAGAAGGGTTCCCCGATACTCGCGGTCCATGGCGAACCCTGATGTCCCTCAGGCCCGGCTCGGTGTCGGCATTGCCTTCGCGCTGGCCGCCGGCCTGGCCTGGGGGCTGGTGTTCGTGGCGCCCGTGCTGCTGCCCGACTACTCACCGGCGATGCTGACCTTCGGGCGCTACCTGGCCTTCGGTCTGGTGGCGCTTGCGCTGGCTTGGCGCGATCGGCTGGCCCTCGCGCGCCTGAGCCGCGCCGATTGGCTGGAAGCCTTGAAGCTGGCCGCTGTGGGCAACGTGCTGTACTACCTGGCCTTGTCATGGGCGATTCAAAGAGCCGGGGTCCCTCTGCCCACCGTGATCATCGGCACCTTGCCGGTGGTCATCGCGGTCTGCGCCAACCTATCGCAGCGCGAGGTCGCCTGGCGCCGACTGGCAGCGCCCTTGATGCTCATCGCGGCCGGCATCGCCTGCGTCCATACCTCGGAACTACAAAGGGCAGGCGAGGGAGCGTCGAATCGCACCGACTTGTTCTGGGGTCTGGTGCTGGCCCTGGCCGCCCTCGTCTGCTGGACGTGGTACCCGATCCGCAATGCGGCCTGGGTCAAACGCAATCACCAGGTGGGCTCAGGTACATGGGCCACCGCGCAGGGTCTGGCCACCTTGCCGCTGGCCGTCATCGGCATGGCCAGCTACCTTTTTTTCAGCGGAGCCTGGGCCAGCGAGAGGCCGTGGGGTCCTCGCCCCTGGGTCTATGCCGGGCTGATGCTGACCATTGGCCTGCTGGCCTCGTGGTTAGGCACCTTGTGCTGGAATCGTGCCAGTCAATTGCTGCCCACCTCACTGACCGGTCAACTCATCGTCTTCGAAACGCTCGCTGCATTGGCTTACGGCTTTGTACACCGTGGCAGCCTGCCCGAGGCCTGGACCTGGGCGGGCATCGTTTTGCTGGTCGCGGGCGTGGTGACCGGCACGCGGGTTTTCGCCCAGCCCACACCATCCTCCCGACAGGCCTTGACCTAAGCCCTGACCCAGACCAAGGGCCGCGCCAGCCGTCGCGGCCAAAGGGTGCGCCCCGATCAGGCGGGGCCACTGCGACAATAAAGGGATGCTCCTGCAACGCATTCTGATCCCGGCACTGGCGCTGACCGCGCTGATCCTTGCTTATCGCTACTACGGCTGGATGGGCCTGACCACTGCGGCAGGCTTGCTGGTGATGTGGGTTCTGCTGCATTTCACACGCCTGATGCACGTCCTGCGCCGCGCGGCTCAAAGTCCCATCGGCTACCTCGACAGCGCCGTGATGCTCAATGCCAAGCTCAAGCCGGGCATGACCCTGATGCATGTCATCGCCATGACGCGATCCCTGGGGCAGTTGCAGACCGAAAAGGACGCACAGCCCGAAGTGTTTCGCTGGACCGATCCGAGCGATTCCTGGGTCGAATGCACCTTTGTTGACGGGCGACTGCGCAGCCATGTCATGCACAGACCGGCGCCCCAAGCGCCCACCGAAGCAGCCCCCGACGCACCGCAGCCGCCCGCGCAGGACCCATGAAAGAGGCCGCACTGCCCTACAAGGGCATTCGGGTGATCGAGTTCACCCATATGGTGATGGGGCCGAGCTGCGGCATGATGCTGGCCGATCTGGGCGCCGAGGTGATCAAGATTGAATCCATCGGCCAGGGCCGCCAAGGCGATGCCACCCGGTATCTGCTGGGTTCAGGCGCGGGTTTTTTTGCGATGTTCAATCGCAACAAAAAAAGCCTGGCGCTCGATCTGCAGAGCCCCGCGGGCCAAGAGGCGGTGCTGCGGCTTATTGGCGGGGCCGACATCCTTATCGAGAATTTCAAGCCCGGCACCATGAGCGGGCTGGGCCTGGACTATGCGCGCTTGAAAGGTCTGAATCCGCGCCTTATTTATGTCAGCCTCAAGGGCTTCTTGCCAGGGCCGTATGAGCACAGGACTGCGCTCGATGAAGTCGTTCAGATGATGGGCGGACTGGCCTACATGACCGGCCGGCCCGGCGACCCCCTGCGCGCAGGCTCAAGCGTCAATGACATCATGGGCGGCATGTTTGGCGCCATGGGGGCCATGGCGGCCCTGGCCGAACTCGAAAAAACGGGCCTGGTGCAAGAGGTCCAGAGCGCGCTCTTTGAAAACAATGTGCTCTTGGTGGCCCAGCACATCATGCAATATGCCGTGACCGGAGAGCCGGCCGCGCCGATGCCGGCACGCATTTCAGCCTGGGGGATCTACGATGTGTTCACCGGCCAGGACGGGGCGCAGATATTTCTGGCGGTGGTCACTGATACGGCTTGGAAAATTTTCTGCGAGGCCTTTTCCCTGACCGATCTGCTGAACGATACGCGGCTGTCCACCAACAACGACCGGGTGCGCCAGCGCGACTGGCTGATTCCCTTGCTGCGTGAGCGCCTGTCTGCTTTTTCTGCCGCCGAGCTTGCGCACCTTTTCGAGCGCAAGGGCTTGCCTTTTGCGCCGATCACTCGGCCGCAGGAGTTGCTGCAAGACCCGCATTTGCTTGCCACCGGGGGCTTGGCGCCGATGCAGCTTCCCGATGGGCGAGACACGCTGACGGCCTTGTTGCCCCTTACGCTTGCCGGCAGCAGGCCAGGCATTCGCTCCAATCCGCCACGGCTGGGCGAACACAACTGGGCTTTGCTGAGCGAGCTAGGCTACTCCGAGACCCAGATAAGGGCTTTGGGCCCCGCCGACGCATAGACCCCTTGTGAACCCGGCGGGAAGCCCACCGGCCAAGCGCTCAGGAGACTTGGCGCCTCAGCCGGCTGCCATTGGAGCGATAGAACTCAAGCCCGAGCGATGCGCTGCCAACAGCCTCCGGGCATGTGCGCCAGCCGACCCTCGAGCTCCAACTCGAAGAGCCTGGCCTGCAGACGATCCGTGGGCCAGCCACAGCGTAGCTGCAGCGCATCAAAGGCCACCGGCTCGAAACCCAGCGCCTCGAGCAAGGCCTCATCGGCAGGATCACCGGGCGTCTCCGGAACCGCCGCCGGTGCCAAATGGGTCGGCGCCGCCGAAAAATTGCCGAGCGCGTCGAGCACATCCTGCGCGCTGGTCACCAAACCCGCACCTTCGACAATCAGCCGATGACAACCCCTGGACTGCGGGGCATCGATAGAACCCGGGATCGCCATCACCTCTTTGCCCTGCTCGGCAGCAAGCCGGGCCGTGATCAGCGAGCCGGACTGCAGATTGGCCTCCACCACCAGCGTGGCTTGCGCCAGGCCCGCGAGGATGCGGTTGCGCTGCGGAAAATGATGCGTCAGCGGTGGCGTCCCCAAAGGGAATTCGCTCACGATCGCCCCTTGGGCCACGATGCGGCGGGCCAACTCGAGATGGCGGCGCGGGTACACCCGGTCCAAGCCAGTCCCCACCACCGCAACGGTAGCGCCCCCGCCGTCCAGCGCCCCCGTGTGGGCCGCACCATCAATTCCTGCGGCCAGGCCGGAGACGATGCAGACCCCGGCACGGGCCAGATTCATGGAGAAAGCCCGCGCATGCAATTCGCCCTGGGGCGTCGGGTTGCGGCTGCCCACTACCGCCAGCATGGGCGCCTGCCATGCTGAACCCTGGCTCCACTGCTGTGCCAGGCGGCCCATCGCAAACAGTAACAGGGGAGGGTCGTCGATATCGAGCAAGGGCGGGGGATAGCCGGGATCACCCAGGGCAAAGACATGGCGATCGGGGCCCTTTTGCAACCAGAGACGAGTGGCCGCAAGCGGATCAGGCCACTGCGGCGGCTCAGTGGTCAAGGCCGGCAGCAGGCGCTGCAGCGCAGCGGCCTCACAGACTTGCTGCGGCTGCTCAAAGATCACCTGCGGCGCACCGGAAACCGCCAACAAGCGGCGTGCGTGCGCTCGCCCCACACCCGGCGCGAGCAACAAGCGCAGCCAGGCTTCAAGCTCATCGATTTCTTTCGGCACGGCGCGTCTCTATTGCCTTGAAAGGGCAGGCAGTTTAGGTCGACGGACCGCCTTCGAATTAAGGTAACGCCAGCACGGACAAGATTTAACTTTCTCGCCTCCTGCGAACCAGGTGATGATCTTTGGACGGACAATCAGGAAAATCCTTGTTTCCAAGCCCCATGACCACTGCCCTGACCATCCTGCGCTACCCCGACCCCCGCCTGCATACGGTGGCCAAGCCGGTGGCCGCCGTTGACGACCGGCTGCGCGAGCTGATCGACCGCATGCTTTTGACCATGTATGAGGCCCAAGGCATCGGGCTGGCCGCCACCCAAGTCGATGTTCACGAACGTCTGATCGTGATTGACGTGAGCGAGGAGCGCAATCTGCCACTCGTGTTGATCAATCCCGAGATCGTCTGGGCCAGCCCCGAGAAGCGGCAGGGGGAAGAGGGCTGCCTATCGGTGCCAGGGATTTACGATGGGGTCGAGCGTTCTCTGGCCGTCAAGGTGCGCGCGCTCGATCGCCAGGGCGCCGAACAAACGATTGAGGCAGATGGATTGCTGGCGGTGTGCATCCAGCATGAAATGGATCACCTGATGGGCAAGGTTTTCGTGGAGTATCTGTCTCTGTTCAAGCGCGGACGCATCAAGACCAAGATGCTCAAGCTGCAACGCGAAGACGAGCGTTACGCACAAAAATCCCCGGCCCGCTGAAACGGCCCGTCTATGCGCATCGTCTTTGCCGGCACGCCCGAGTTTGCCCAGCGCGCGCTGGCCGCCCTTCATGCTGCCGGCTTTGAAATCACCCTGGTGCTGACACAGCCCGACCGCCCGGCGGGTCGGGGCTTGAAGCTCCAAGCCTCGCCGGTCAAAGCCTTCGCGCTCGAACACGGTCTTGCCATCGACCAACCGCGAAGCCTGCGGCTCGATGGCAAATACCCGGAAGAGGCGCAGGCGGCACGCCAGGCCCTTGAGGCCGCACGGCCCGACGTCATGGTGGTGGCCGCCTATGGCCTGATCCTGCCGACCTGGGTGCTGGAGCTGCCCAAGCTCGGTTGCCTGAACATTCACGCCTCTTTGCTGCCACGCTGGCGCGGTGCGGCACCCATACACCGAGCCATCGAGGCCGGCGACCCTCAGACCGGGGTGACCATCATGCAGATGGACGCCGGGCTCGATACTGGCGACATGCTGCTGGCCGAGACGGTGCCGATAGCTGCGCACGACACGACCGCCCACCTGCATGACAAGCTCGCCGACCTGGGGGCGCGGCTGATCGTCCAAGCGGTGCAGCAAGCCTCAAGGGGCGCGCTCAGAGCGATCGCACAGCCCACTGAAGGCATCACGTATGCCCACAAGATCGACAAGGCACAGGCTTGGCTCGATTGGCAGCAGCCCGCCGAGGTGCTGGAGCGACGCATCCGCGCCTTTGCGCCGGCCCCAGTCGCCAGCTCTGAGCTGGAAGGACAGCCCCTCAAGATATGGCAGGCCAGTGTGCGAGCGCACGCAGCCGCTGCTGCCGGCACCGTGCTGGCTGTCGGGTCCGAAGGGATTGATGTGGCCACAGGCGCCGGAGTACTGCGCTTAGAGGTGCTTCAAAAGCCGGGCGGCAAGCCCTTGCAGGCCGCGGAGTTCTTGCGCGGCTTTCCGATCCGGGCAGGTCAGCGCTTCCAAGCCCGGGGCCCCGCATGAAGGTCTGGTGGGACCGCCCCGCGTTTTGGCTGGGTATGCGCGATGTGGCCACGCTCACGCCTGGCCTGGCGGCCTGGGGACTGATGACCGGCGTGGCCACCGCCAATTCGGGGCTGAGCGGCCTGGAGGTCCTTTTGCTGAGCGTACTGGTCTATTCCGGAACCTCCCAGCTGGCGGCCCTGCCCTTATTGGCCGCGGGCGCGCCCATCGGGGTAATCGTGGCTACCGCCTTTTGTGTCAATCTGCGCTTTGTCGTGTTCAGCGCCCATCTGCGCGATTACCTGATGGACCTGCCGCTGGCACGGCGACTGTTTGCGGGCTACGCCACCTCAGACTTGTCCTACATGCTGATGCTCAAGCGTTGGCCGCAAGCGGCTGCCGACCTGGCCGGCAGACAGGAGCAGCGTCTTTATCTGGCCGGCAGTGCGCTGCTGGTTTGGGCCAGCTGGATCGCCGCCAGCCTGATCGGGATTTTCTTTGCGCAATCCATTCCCCTCGATTGGGGCCTGGGCTTCATCGGCACCCTGGCGCTGGTGGGGGTCATGCTGACGCTGGCCGACAGCCCCCTGCGCGGCCTGGCCCTGGTGATTTCCGGCACCGCATCGATTGCGGCTTTTGCCCTGCCCTTGAAACTCAACATCCTGGCGGGCATTGCAGCGGCCGTCTGCGTCTGCCGGGTGCTTGAAAAACTCCCCTCGGGGACCGAGCAACGGAGGCAAGCCTGAACATGTTCGAGGGCACCGACTTCTGGACGCTGGTGGCTATTGGTTTGCTGACGGCCAACAGCGTGATCACCCGCTGTTTCTTCTTCATTTTTGACCGGCCCTGGACCCTGCCGCACTGGGCCCAGCGCGGTTTGCACTACGCCCCGATCGCGGCCCTGGCCGGGGTGGTCGCGCCCGAGGTGCTGATGCAGGGCGGAGTCCTGATCGATACCTGGCAGGACGCCCGCCCCTACGCGGTGGTGGCCGGTGCGGCCTGGTATTTCTGGCGCCGGGGCCTGCTGGGCACCCTGATCTGCGGTCTGGCGGTTTATCTGCCGCTTCGTCTGGGGCTGGGCTGGTAGCCCAGCGCTTGAACCCTTGGGGGGCGACCGACAAGGGGGCCGCCTAAAATGCGCCGCCGTCGCGCACTTGACCCCCGCCGCCCCACTCAGGGGCGCACATCCCGATACTTGCCGCTATGAAATTCCTGCGCTTTTCTGACCTCTGTGCCCACGGGCAGGTGCGGGGCCGCCGCGTCTTCATCCGAGCCGACCTCAACGTACCGCAGGACGAGCAGGGCCGCATCACCGAGGACACCCGCATCCGCGCCTCGCTGGCTTGCATGCGCATGGCCCTGGAGGCCGGGGCGGCCGTCATGGTGACCAGTCATCTGGGACGGCCCACCGAAGGCCAGTTCAAGCCCGAAGACAGCCTGGCACCGGTGGCTCAGCGTCTGGCCGAGCTGCTAGGAAGGCCCGTGCCCCTGATCTCCAACTGGGTTGACGGTGTCAACGTCAAGCCAGGCGAGTTGGTGCTGCTGGAGAACTGCCGCCTGAACAAGGGCGAGAAAAAAAACAGCGAGGAACTCTCGCGTCGCCTGGCCGCCCTGTGCGACCTCTATGTCAATGACGCCTTCGGCACTGCACACCGCGCCGAGGCCACCACCCACGGCATGGCCCGCTTTGCGCCGATCGCCTGCGCCGGCCCGCTGCTGGCCGCCGAAATCGATGCGCTCACCCGGGCGCTGGCCCAGCCACGCCGACCCCTGGTGGCCATCGTGGCAGGCAGCAAAGTCAGCACCAAGCTGACCATTTTGAAGAGTCTTGCAGACAAGGTGGACCAGCTCATCGTCGGCGGCGGCATCGCCAACACCTTCATGAAGGCCGCCGGCTTGCCCATAGGAAAAAGCCTGGCCGAAGCCGATCTGGTCGATGAGGCACGTGCGGTGATGCAGACCATGCAGGCGCGCGGCGCCGAAGTCCCCATCCCCAGCGACGTGGTGGTGGCCAGCCACTTCGCCGCGGACGCGCCGGCTACCCTCAAGAAGGCCAGCGAAGTCGGCGAGGACGACATGATTCTGGACATTGGCCCCCAGACCACCGCCAAGCTGGCCGCGCAGCTCAAGGCCGCCGGGACCATCGTCTGGAACGGGCCGATGGGCGTCTTCGAATTCGAGGCCTTCGGCAAAGGCACCGAGGGTCTGGCCCATGCGATTGCCCAAAGCAGTGCCTTCTCGATTGCGGGCGGGGGCGACACCCTGGCAGCCATAGACAAATACGGCATTGAAAAGCAGGTGGGGTACATCTCTACCGGTGGTGGCGCCTTCCTGGAGGTGCTCGAGGGCAAACTGCTACCGGCCTTCGAGGTGCTCGAGCAGCGAGCGCAAGAGCGGCACTGAGCCCACGCAGGCCCGCCCGCAGCCCCGGTTGTTAGCCCCATTGACTTTGAGTTCAAAGTCTTTAACCTTGCGGACTCATCAAGGGTGCAGAGAGGACTGACATGCAAGGCAAAGCAGCCGAGGCGGCGACAAACGTCAAACCCAACTCGTCCTCCAGCGGCAAGTCCGCTTTCGATTACGACCTGGTGGTCATAGGCTCGGGCCCCTCAGGCCAGCGCGCGGCCATACAGGCAGCCAAGATCGGCAAACGCGCCGCCGTCATTGAGCGCGCCCGCGCGGTTGGCGGGGTCTGTGTCAATACCGGCACCATTCCGTCCAAGACCTTCCGCGAGGCAGTGATGCACCTCTCGGGCTTTCGCGAACGCGGCATCTACGGCTCTTCCTACCGAGTCAAGCACGACATCACGATTGATGACCTGCTGTACCGGGTTCAGCAGGTGGTGCGGTCTGAGATTGATGTCATCCGCAACCAGATGACCCGCAACCGGGTCGAACTGATCGAGTCGACCGCGCGCTTTGTCGATCCGCACACGGTCGAGCTGCAGTCCGCCTCCGGTCATGGCCGCAGGCAAATCACCGCCGAAAAAATTGTCGTGGCCTGCGGCACCGAGGCTGCACGCGACGATCACATTCCTTTCGACGGGCAGCGCATTTTCACCAGCGACGATGTGCTAGGTCTGGAATTTCTGCCGCGCTCGCTCATCGTCGTGGGCGCCGGTGTCATCGGGGTGGAGTACGCCACCATGTTTGCGGCCCTGGGCGTGCGGGTGACCATCGTCGACAAGCGGCCCGTGCTGCTGCCCTTCCTCGACCATGAAATCTCGGCCGCGCTGACCTACGTGGTTCAACAAAGCAATGTCACCATGCGCCTGGGCGAGGAGGTGGCGGCCATCAAGATGCTCGAGGGGGTTTCCAAGCCGGTGGAGGTCGGGCTCAAGAGCGGCAAGGTGCTGCACGCCGAGGCGGTGCTCTATTCGATTGGCCGTGAAGGCGCCACCGGCCGGCTCGATCTGGAAAAGGCCGGGGTGAAAAAAGACAACCGCGGACGTCTGCCAGTCAATGAGCATTTTCAGACCAATGTGGCGCACATCTATGCGGTCGGTGACGTAATCGGCTTTCCCTCGCTGGCCTCGACCTCCTACGAGCAGGGCCGGGCCGCCACACGTCATGCCTTTGGTCTTCGAGTCGAGCACGAAGGGGGCATTGGCCTGTTTCCCTACGGCATCTACACCGTGCCAGAGATCTCGACGATCGGCAAGAACGAGGACGAGCTCACCGCCGCCGGCATTCCCTATGAAATCGGAAAAGCCAACTACCGCGAAATCTCGCGCGGTCAGATCATTGGGGACCGCACCGGCATTCTCAAAATCATCTTCAGCCCCGAAAGCAAGAAGCTGCTGGGCGTACACATCATGGGCGAGGGGGCCAGCGAGCTGATCCACATCGGCCAGACCCTGATGGCTCACGACGGCACCATCGACTACTTTGCCGATGCGGTGTTCAACTTTCCGACCCTGGCCGAGTGCTACAAGACTGCAGCGCTCGACGGCATCAACCGGCTGTCGCTTTAATCGCAATCAGTGCTCGCGCCATGGCGGCCCCCAGGCCATAAGGCGGCGGCCGGTAACAAGTCGGTAACAACGCCGAGGCCCCTGTGTGAGAATCTCCCAGTCCACAACATAGGAGGAGCCCCATGCCCAGTCGCGCGACCAAGATCGTTGCCACCTTAGGGCCGGCCAGCAGTGAGCCGGACCTGCTGGAAAAAATGATCCGCGCCGGCGTCAATGTGGTGCGCCTCAATTTCAGCCACGGCAAGGCCGAGGACCACACCCAGCGCGCAGAGCTGGTGCGCCAGGCGGCCCAGCGAGCTGGCCGCGAGGTGGCCATCATGGCAGACCTGCAGGGCCCCAAGATCCGCGTGGGCAAGTTTGCCGAGGGCAAGGTGATGCTGGCGGCCGGCGAAAAATTTGTGCTTGATGCCTCGCGCACCGAGCCCGGCAACATTCAGGGCGTGGGGCTGGACTACAAGGAATTGCCCCGCGACGTCAAAGCCGGCGATGTGCTTTTGCTCAACGACGGGCTGATCGTTCTCACCGTCGATGCGGTCAAGGGCGAACAAGTGCACACCACGGTTAAGCTCGGCGGGGAGCTGTCCAACAACAAGGGCATCAACAAGCAGGGCGGCGGACTGACCGCTCCCGCCCTGACCGCCAAGGACATGGAAGACATCAAAACCGCCATGGCCCTGCAGGCCGACTATGTCGCGGTCAGCTTTCCCAAAAATGCCACCGACATGGAGATGGCGCGTCAGCTTTGCAATGTGGCTGGATCGGCCCTGCGCCACAAGCCTGGGCTGATTGCCAAGATCGAGCGGGCCGAGGCCATCCCCAATTTGGAGGCCATCCTGCGGGCGAGCGACGGCATCATGGTTGCCCGCGGCGATCTGGCCGTGGAGGTCGGCAATGCGGCCGTGCCCGCCCTGCAAAAGCAGATGATCCGTATGGCCCGCGCCGCTGACAAGGTGGTCATCACCGCCACCCAGATGATGGAGAGCATGATCCTCAACCCGGTGCCCACGCGCGCCGAGGTGAGCGATGTGGCCAATGCGGTGCTCGACGGCACCGACGCCGTGATGCTCAGCGCCGAAACCGCCGCTGGCCGCTACCCCCTTGAGACCGTCGAGGAGATGGCCAAAATCTGTCTGGAAGCGGAGAAGGCCAGCAGCCACGAGATCGATGCCGACTTCACCGGCAAGACTTTCAGCCGGATTGACCAGTCGATTGCCATGGGCGCGCTGTTTACCGCCCAGCATCTGGGCGCCAAAGCCATTGTGGCGCTGACGGACAGTGGCTCTACTGCGCTTTGGATGAGCCGCCACGATATTCGCACGCCCATCTATGCGCTCACCCCCAAGCTCAGCACCCAGCGCAAGATGGCGCTGTACCGCAATGTGCGCCCCCTGCTGATGGACACCTCGGCCGACCGCGACACCGCCCTAGAGCAAGCCGAAGGCCACCTGATGCGCCGCGGCATTGTGCAAAGCGGTGATGTCTACGCGATTACCTGCGGGGAGCCGATGGGCGCACCCGGTGGCACCAATATGCTCAAGGTGTGTCGCGTCGCCTGATGAGGCGCCCCCGGCGTCGACACCGCCGTGGGGGCCACGCGCGCTAGAGGCCCGCACAAGCCCCCTGCTGACAGCTCCCATTCAGGCAGGCCCGTAAAATCCGGGCGGTTACCGGCGGGTTACCAAACCGGCCGACTTGTCCTCAACCTTCCCTCCAGGACCGTTCCCATGGCCCTCGTTTCCATGCGCGAGTTGCTCGACCACGCGGCCGAGAACCACTACGGCATTCCCGCCTTCAACGTCAACAACCTGGAACAGGTGCAAGCCGTGATGTCCGCCGCCGATGAGGTGGGCGCGCCGGTCATCCTGCAGGCGAGCGCCGGCGCGCGCAAGTATGCGGGCGAGCCCTTCATCAAGCACCTGATCCTCGCCGCAGTCGAGGCCTATCCGCACATCCCGCTGGTCATGCACCAGGACCACGGCACCAGCCCCAAGGTCTGCCAGGGTGCGATCGACCTGGGTTTTGGCTCGGTCATGATGGACGGCTCCCTCATGGAGGACGGCAAAACGCCCGCTTCTTTTGACTACAACGTGGACGTCACCCGCAAGGTGGTGGATATGGCCCACAAGGTGGGTGTGACGGTGGAGGGCGAACTAGGCTGCCTGGGCAACCTGGAAACCGGCGATGCGGGCGAGGAAGACGGCATCGGTGCCGAGGGCAAGCTCGACCACAGCCAGATGCTCACCGACCCCGAAGAGGCGGCGGTGTTCGTCAAGGCCACCCAGCTCGATGCGCTGGCCATTGCCATTGGCACCAGCCACGGCGCCTACAAGTTCAGCCGCAAACCCACCGGCGACATTCTGGCGATTTCGCGCGTCAAGGAAATCCACCGCCGCATCCCCAACACCCATTTGGTGATGCATGGATCGTCCAGCGTGCCGGCCGATCTGTTGGCCATCATCAACCAGTACGGCGGCAAGATGAAGGAAACCTACGGCGTGCCGATCGAAGAGATTCAGGAGGCCATCAAGCACGGTGTGCGCAAGATCAATATCGACACCGACATTCGTCTGGCCATGACGGGTGCGGCGCGCAAGTTTTTGGCCGAAAACCCAGACAAATTTGACGCCCGCGAATGGCTCAAACCGGCGCGCGAGGCAGCCAAGCAGATCTGCAAGGCCCGCTACCAACAGTTCGGATGCGAAGGGCAGGGCAGCAAGATCAAGGCCCAAGGCGTGCAGGTGATGGCCGGCAAATACGCACGGGGCGAGCTGGCGCAGGTGGTGCATTAAGGCGTCTGGGTGTCCCAGATAATCAAGGGCCCGCTGCCTGTCAGCGGGCCTTTGTCTTTTCAAGCCCACGCCATGACCGACGCCCTCCACACCTCTGCACTGCATTCCCTGCCCCTGCTGGCCCGCGGCAAGGTGCGCGACAACTATGCGGTCGGCAGTGACCGGCTGCTGATGGTGGCCAGCGACCGGCTGAGCGCCTTCGATGTCATCCTGGATGAGCCGATTGCCGGCAAGGGCAAGATCCTCACGCAGATGGCGCTGTTCTGGTTCGACCGGCTCGCTCCCTTGTGCCCTAACCACCTGACCGGGCAAGCCCCGGAAAGCGTGGTGGCCCCTGATGAAGTGCCGCAGGTTGCAGGCCGCTCGATGCTGGTCAAGCGCCTCAAGCCCATCCCGGTGGAGGCGGTGGTGCGCGGTTACCTGGCCGGCAGTGGCTGGCAGGAATACCAGCGCAGCCAGTCGGTCTGCGGCGTGGCGCTGCCGCCCGGCCTCAAGAACGCCAGCCGCCTGCCCGAGTCCATCTTCACGCCGGCCGCCAAGGCCGAGGTCGGTGAGCACGACGAGAACATCAACTACGCGCAGGTTGAAAAAATCGTCGGACCGCAGCTGGCCGCCGAGATCCGGCGCGTCAGCATTGCGCTTTATGAGACCGCTGCGGCATACGCGCGAACCAAAGGCATCCTCATTGCCGACACCAAGTTCGAGTTTGGCCTGGACGCGCACGGCACGCTGACCCTGATGGACGAGGTGCTCACGCCTGATTCATCGCGCTACTGGCCGATCGAAGGCTATGAGGCGGCCCTGGCCGAGGGCAGAAACCCGCCCAGCTACGACAAGCAGTACGTACGCGACTGGCTGGAGGCGGTGCGCATCGACGGCAAGCCCTGGAACAAGACCGCCCCCGCGCCCAGCCTGCCGGCAGAAGTGGCCGAGAGGACGGCCGCCAAATACCGCGAGGCGCTCGAGCGACTGACGGCTTGAACGAGGCGCAGAAACAAGCAAGCCCGCGAACAGCCAAGAGGCTGCAGCGGGCTTGAAGAGAAAGGTATCGGGCGCAAGGCCCGATGCCGTCAGAAGGTGTACTTGATCCCAGCCACGAGGCCGTCCTTGCCGTTGACCGTATTGGTGGTCCCCAGGACGTAACAGGATCTCTGCGCATTGGTGCCCACCGCCATGAGAGAGGCGCTGAG